>CAZXIB010000123.1:0-3425 GCA_964639815.1 uncultured Thomasclavelia sp.
TGACACCTGTAGTCGGGTCACCAAGCAATACGCCTATGACACCACCAATGACTATGGGGCGCTCTGTCATAATCTGACCAAAACCATAGTTAATCAGAATACAGAGCACATAGCCTAAGGCAGTAAGTAAGGCTAATGTGTTAAGTGACATTTCTTTTCCCCTTTCTTAGTTATACAATCTTCGTAATTGACTTACGAAGCCTTATCAAGACCAGCATCTTCAAGGGCCTTCTTGACCGATGTCTGAGCCTTCTCTGGTGTTATCTGATGGTAGATAGCGATATCTTCAAACTTAACCAGTTCGCGACAACTTTCAATTTCGACTTCAGTGAAGAAACCTGATAAGAACGCTGTCTTCTCACTCATTGGAATACCATCGAACTTACCAACGTTGGCAATATTGACGGCTTTTACTAGTCCTGGACAACCCTGTACCAAGCTAAGGGCATCCTTGACATTAGAGACCAACACGAACATCTCGACATCCTTAGCCTTTGGTGAATTGAAGAACGGAATCGCATCAGCGACACTTCTAATCATGAGCTTAATTCCTTGCGGGACAGCCATGCTGAGGGTCATCTTTGTTGTTTCATTGGTCGATGCACTATCATTTACGACTACTATCTTGTTAGTACCCAAGGCTTTAGACCAAACTAAGGCTATCTGTCCGTGAATTAAACGGTCATCAACACGAATTTGTGTAATCATATCCTCTACCTCCTTCAACTCAAGAAGTCATCTTCGTCGACTTCTTCAACTTTTTCTAACTTGCAGAGTTGCATCTGTGCCCTGGCACCTTCAATGGCCTTCTCTAGTTCTTCATCAGTTCTTAAATTACTCAAATAGACTTCAAGTATTAAAGCGGTGTTGAAACCGGCGATGACTTTCACATTTGAGCACTTATTGTGCTCTAGTATCTTCTGGTTAACAGAACCACCCAAGATATCGGTAAAGATGATTCTTACCTCATCTTCACTACATTCTTTGATGAACCTGTCCACATCATTAAGCCAAGTACCTTCATCACCTTCGACATAGGCATTGATAACCTCTACATCACTTATATCTATGAATAGAGCCAAGTTATCTTTTACACCATCGGCTAGATGCCCATGGGTAGCTATCAAGATTTTCATACTCCACCTCTATGCCTTTATTATCACGAGCCTATACTTAAAAGGAAAGCGATTTCAGCAAATAAATCAAAACGCTCAAGCAATCTTGGCAATCGCTCATACATCATGGACTAATCGCCGAATATGTCTAAGTGTTTTCGCCATCCATCTATAGATATAAAACCCTTCTGCTTGCTTTAGTGTATCCTAAAGACGAAAGGATGATGGGAACATATGAAGGAGAGTCAAAGCATTAAGAATAAGCTCGTCATAAATGGCTTAAATGTCGAGGCCACTTTCTATAGAGAAGATGTCGAGACGATTTTCTTGCCGCTTTTAAATTTGTTTTCAGATATCGAAAGACCAGCTAATAAAAGAACCATCGTCTTCATTGCAGCGCCACCTGGTACTGGCAAATCTACCCTTGTATCCTTTTTAGAAGACCTATCACTTAAAACAGAAAGTTTGACATCAGTCCAGTCTGTCGGTATGGATGGCTTTCACTATCCAAACGACTATCTTAATACCCATCACATCGACGATGACGAAGATAAACCCTTACTAATGACTGTTAAAGGTGCTCATAACACTTTTGATGTCTATAAACTAAAAAGCACGCTCTTTGATATCAAAGAGGGCAAAGAAGTGATATTCCCTATCTATAGTCGTGTATCCCATGATGTGACGGATAACGGAATAAAGATAGAAAGGGACATCGTAATCTTAGAAGGCAACTATCTACTTTTAGACATAGAACCTTGGAAGGAATTGAAGAACTTCGCTGACTACACCATCTTCATCGAAGCTGACCCTGGGACGATAAAAAAGAACCTCATACAACGCAAAGTTGATGGCGGAGCTGGTCTTGAAAAAGCTATGAGACATTACAATGATGTCGATGCCAAAAATATCGTAATGATAAATAAACACTCTTCTAAAGCCGACCTCATCCTCCATGTCGACGAGAATCAAAACTATTCCTTAATAAGCAAGGAAGGAAAAATCAGTAGAACGCTACAAACTAAAACGACAAATGGTCTCATATGGAGTTAGATAACAGCGTCAACAATCCCAAAGATAGTATCAATACTCGTCCTCTTACAATCAGTGTGCTTGTCATATACGCGTAAATCTAGTTTAAATTAATTGCTCAAAAGTCTTACTATACTGGTAGCCTTTCTGCATGGTCATACCTTTCAGATATAGATATCGTACTTGTGCTATGCCTTTTAAACATATCGAGTATTTCCTTATAGCCACGCTTTGCCCTTGGTATTAAAATATAGTTACGGAGGTACTTCGTGGAAACAAAAAACATTACAAGAAATGGTGATATATACATCCCATATGAAGACCGCAAAGGTGATAAGTCTACTGTCTTCTTTACGCGTGACTTGTCTAGTGCTGGTTTAAAGAAGATATATAAGCGGGTATCGCAGGTTTTAGAAGGAAGGATTGCCATTAAGCTACACACTGGTGAAAAACATGGGCCAAACATAGTTCCCAGTCCGTGGGTAGAGAGTTTAGTAAAGTCTCAATTACCCAATGCCACTATAGTTGAAACCAACACCTACTACGAAGGTGACCGCTATACCACGGAAGACCACTTAGAGACTCTAAAGGTCAATGGATGGACCTTCTGTCCTGTTGACATCACGGACGCTGAAGGAACTGTCGACTTACCAGTCAAAGATGGTAAGTGGTTTGACCACATGACTATGGGTAAGACAATGGTTGACTATGATTCCCTACTTGTACTAACGCACTTCAAAGGCCATACCCAAGGTGGCTTTGGTGGTAGTGCTAAGAATATCGGCATCGGTTGTGCTGACGGTAGAATTGGTAAGGCAATGATACATACGACACCAGGTAGTGATGATATGTGGGATATTGCCAAAGAAGAGTTTATGGAACGCATGGTGGAAAGTGCTAAGGCTGTCGTCGATTACTTTAATCCCCATATCACCTATATCAATGTCATGCGCAATATGTCGGTATCTTGCGATTGTGAGGGAACAGCTGCTGAACCGGTTGTTACCCCAAATGTCGGTATTCTGGCATCGCTTGATATCCTTGCCGTTGACCAAGCCTGTGTAGACTGTGTCTTTGCCATGAAGAAAGAAGATAGTCACGACTTAACCGAAAGGATTATTAGTCGCCATGGCATAAGACAACTTACTTACATGAAGGAATTAGGCATGGGAAATGACTTATACGACCTCATCGACATTGATAACGATGATAAGGTCATAGATGCTAAAGAGGCGGTAGCCCACGTCGTTCCATTTGTAAAAGAAGACTAAGCACACT
>CAZXIB010000124.1:0-3415 GCA_964639815.1 uncultured Thomasclavelia sp.
CATCTAAGAACTTGCGATAGATATAATAGGTTAATCCTGAAGCTAAAAAATTAAGGCATTCGTTAGTGTTTGATAATGTGTCTATACCCTTATGTTTAAGTAATTCTTTAAGGTTTTTAAATAAGTATGAAAAGATGTAATTTCTAAAAATTTCGTCAGCATAAGTATCTACAATTAAACGTAAAAAATGGTCATTTTCTAATAGAAAACCCTGCAAATCCTCAATTATTTTTTTAAAACTGCTATTATCAGAACACTTTAAATTGAAGTCATAGAATATGTTCGTAATGAGATTATATATACTTTCAAAATGGTAATAAAATGTTTGCCTTTTTACGTTTGCTCTTTCACAAATTTTGTTTACAGTAATGTCTTCTAACTTTTCAGTTTCAAGCATTTCAATAAACAAATCACAAAACATCTTTTCGGAATTTTTGGCCATCATCTTTCTCCTCAATACCTTTTAATCTTTTTCTTTTCTTAATAAGTTCATTTATGATAAATGTTGAAACTCCAAGCACAATGCTTCCAGCTAAAGCAACAGCTAACATATAAACATAATCGAGATTTTCAATTTCAACGCTTGTCTTAAGCATTGCGCCATTAGTTAAGATATTTAGACCAAAAGCCACAAGGCAAGCTAAACCGATTCCTATAAATATTAAAACTCTTGATACATTAAATTTATAGCACGTAAAGAATAAAATAATATATGCGTATATCGAAATGTAATAGACACACATCGTTATAAATAACATATCGCTACTTAAAGATTCAGAACCAATAATGAAATATGTAAATAGAACCATTCCTGTTAAAGCAAGGAACATAATTACTCCATTAGGTACTGATTTTTTGAAGATGTTACCCAAGAATTTTCCTTCTAATCTTTCGTTATTTCGCTCTAACGCCAGTAAGAATGATGAAATTCCTACACATAATAACTCCCAAACATAGAAATTATTCGTGCTAAATGGCCATAAAACCGCTTCTTCTCCAGCAATACTTGTATATACTCCAAACGCTATGAAGAATAGATTAAGTAAAACAGCAAATATCGTTTTCGTTAAGAATAAAGAACAGGTTCTTTGTAAGTTATTTATAACTCTTCTACCTTGAGCAACTATCTCTGGTAAAGAATCAAAATCATCATTTAATAATACTAAATTAGCTATATCTCTTGATGCTCTACTTCCGCTTTTAATTGATATAGAGACATCAGCTGATTTCATCGCTAAAATATCATTAACACCATCACCAAACATCGCAACGGTATGTTTCTTTTCTCTTAAACTTTTAATAATAACTTCTTTTTGTTCAGGACTAACTCTTCCAAATATAGAATAATCATCAACAATTTTAGCGACTTCTTCTAAACTCATTCCTTCTAAAGATATATATTTATTTGCATTTTTAATTCCAACTATCTCTGAAATTTTACTAACTGTTATTGGATTGTCACCTGATATAACTTTTATATCGACATCGTTCTCATTAAACCATGCAATCGTTTTATCAACGTTTTGACGAATGCTATCTTGTAAAACGATAACTGCAACAGCTGTAAGTTTCCCAGGCAATTTATTATTTTTATCTATATTTTTAGAACTCATCCCAACGACTAATGTTCTAAATCCCTCACGATTATATTTATTTACTTTGTGGGAAACTTCTCTAGTATCAGTTAGATCAAAGTAACCTGAAGCTCCGATAACCAAAGTTCCTCCTTCAACAAAACTACATGCTGCATATTTAATCGAACTATCAAAAGGAATAAATCTATCGACTTTAAAAATCTCTTTTCTACCAAACTTATTTTCTAAAGCCTTGGCAGTATAGTTATTATCTTTCGTCGCTTGAAGTAAGCTTGATATATAAGCTTCAAGTCTTTCTTCACGAATACGCTCTTTAATTATCTCGATATGATAAACCGACATAGTCCCATCAGTTATAGTTCCGGTTTTATCAATACATAACGTATCAACTCGAGCTAATGACTCAGTTGAATATAGATCTCTAACTAATACATGTCTATGACTTAACGATATAATACCAACCGCTAAACTAGCCGATGATAATAAATACATTCCACTAGGAATCATACTGACTAAACTACCAGCGATAGCTCCAATACCATTAACAAAATTTTCCCATGCATGGAAAGTATCTTTTAAAAATCCAAATTCCCATAACATCAATATGCCGATAACAATAACAACGACAGCAACGATTTTGAATACTTGATTAAGTCTAGAATATATAAGGGAAGGAGGTCTTTTAAACTCTTTCGTTCTTTCTTGAAGGGTTGATATATAGTTTTGATTTCCTACTTTATCGACTCGAACATAGATTTCACCTGATAAAACATAAGTGCCACTTAAAACGTTGTCATTGATAATTTTTATTTGTGGATTACTTTCACCAGTAATAAGCGATTCGTTTAATCTTGCTTCGCCTTTTAAAACTACGCCATCACAAGGAACATTCTCGTCATTTCTTAAAATCATTACATCATCTAAAACTAACTTTTCAGGTTCAATCATCCTAATCTTGCCATCACGGATAACCCTAACTTTATCCTTCGTCGTTAAAGATAATTTATCTAAAGCTACTTTTGCTCTTATATCTTGGAATAATCCCATACAAGTATTTAAAAATAAAATACCTAAAAATACGCAGCTACTCCATTGACCGACCGCTATTAAAATAGTGCCTAAAATGATAAGTAAGATATTAAAGAAGGTGAAGCAATTTTTACATATAATGCTCCAATACGAACGATTAACTCTAACTTCAACGCTATTAGTTTGTTTTTGATACTCTCTTAAATTAACTTGATAGTTACTTAAACCCGTCTCAGGTCGAGAGTTAATTCGCTCAATTTCTTCTTTTGGTTTCTTAATCTTATCTAAAATTTTCATTATTCAGTTCTTAATGCTATAACTGGATCCTTTTTAGCCGCCATTCTTGAAGGAATAAATCCACTAATAAATGTCAGTGCGATTGATATAATTATCAAAATTAGTGCATGTAAAGGATTTAAGCTAGCAATACTACCTATATTATACCCACTATATACACTATTTATTATTAAATTTACTGGTATACATATTAAATATGCAACTAAACATCCAATTATTCCACTAAAAGCACCCACAATACAGTTTTCAGCTTCAAATAGTCGTCCGACATCTTTTTTCCTAGCTCCTAAGGCTCTTAATATGCCTATTTCTTTCGTTCGCTCAATAACTGAAGCATATGTAATAATACCTGTCATTACACAACTCACCGCTAACGATATCGAAGCAAATATAATTAAAACTACAGAGATAATTGTAATAATTTCTGAAATTCCACTAATAATAGTTCCAACAATATCCGTATAGGTAACAATTTCGCTTTCATCTAAAGCATG
>CAZXIB010000125.1:0-3407 GCA_964639815.1 uncultured Thomasclavelia sp.
TATCGCTAGAGACTAGCTGCTCCTCTGTGTAACCATAAGATGGTGAGGCAAGTGACTTCATGTGAGCATTGATAGTATCCTTAGTCAATTCTTTATCTGACTTGACAACAGCGATTAGAATAGTGCTTGAACCTGTAGGAACAGGAACTCTCTGAGCAGAACCGATGAGTTTACCATCAAGCTCAGGGATAACAAGACCAATAGCCTTAGCAGCACCAGTAGAGTTTGGTACGATGTTGCAAGCAGCAGCACGAGCTCTTCTTAAATCGCCCTTACGATGTGGTCCATCTAAGACCATCTGGTCACCAGTATAAGCATGTACTGTAATCATGATACCGCTTTGGATAGGAGCTAAACCATTTAGAGCCTTAGCCATAGGAGCTAAACAGTTAGTTGTACATGAAGCAGCTGAGATGATGTTGTCATCTTTGCTTAGAGTATCTTCATTAACGCCATAGACAATTGTTGGTAAATCATTGCCAGCAGGAGCAGAAATAACAACCTTTCTAGCACCGGCGTTAATATGAGCCATAGCCTTGTCTTTCTTTGTATAGAAACCTGTACACTCTAAGACAACATCGACACCTAAATCCTTCCATGGTAGGTTAGCGGCATCTGGTTCCTTATAAATGTGAATCTCTGTACCATCGACAGTGATAGAATCCTCACTACAACTGATGGCATGGTCGTATTTACCTTGACTTGAATCATACTTTAGTAGATGAGCAAGCATCTCAGGTTTTGTTAGGTCGTTGATAGCGACAATCTCATAATCAGGGTCGCCAAACATCTGACGGAAAGCCAAACGACCAATTCTACCGAATCCATTAATCGCAACTTTTACTGTCATAACTCAATATTTCCTCCTTTATGACTCCTACATATTATAGGTCTATCAAAGGCGTTAGTCAATTGTGAAGCGATCAACACGTTCGAAAAAACGCTTACATCTTTAGCGGTCGCGATGGATGCGATAGATTCTTTCGCCACTATCGGGATCAATCTCTTCAACTTCTTCAGCCTCTGCTCCGCCAATACCAAAACGTTCTAGGAACATATCGCTTTCGATATCTTCAGCTAAGTCTTGCAGTTCATTGTCGCTAAAGCCTCTAGTCAGCCAGTTTCTTTGGTCACCTGCCACTAAAGACAAAAGCATTGTCACCTGCAAAATCTCATCCTTAGTTACTTTAATACCAAAATCCTCGGTGGCCGCCTTAAAGAATTCAATTCCTCTATCAAGATTGCGTTCGAGGTCTGTGTTGTGGTCAGAGATAAGCTCACACATCTGGTCACCGTAGCCGTTGAGTAAAAATCGGCAGAAATCCTCGTCATCAACTTTTGTCATGCGCTCTAAAAAGGTCGCAATAAGATAGCGTTTTAGTTCATCGACATTTTTACTGTCACCTACGGTGAAGTCATCATCAGATGTCGTATAACCTACAATGTTAAGGGGTAAATTAATGACTGATATATAGGCTTTGCGATAGCTAATCACACCATCAAGCTTTTCGAAGAAAGCATCGAAGGTCTCCTGTGTCCATTCACCAAAGATACCGCTCTCTTCCTTTAAGATGAGCTTAGCCTCCTTTTCGTATTCCTCCATAAAGATTGGCGAAACTAGTAGGCCATCTAAAGTGAATAAGACCATGGAGATGCCAGCCTGTAAGTGCTTATACATGATTGGCATACATCTATAGGCCGGGTCAGCAAATAGTGTCTTTTTGTATCTACCACGCTTCCTTTGGTATTTCTCTTCAGAAAAAGGATTTAGCTTCTCATATACACGGATGAGCTCATCGACTTCCTCAAGACTGATAAAACCAAATAGATGAGCAGCTTTCTGATAGAGTTGCACGAGAGTCTGGATATATTTAAAACGGGCTAAAAAGACTTTATCACGAAAGATTTTAAGCGCATCTATCCTATCGAAGGTCTCAAGAGCTTCAAACAGTGACTCAACCGGCTCATCATAACACATAATCATTGCCTCGAAAAGAACTGGATCATCTAATATGGTATATATAGCATTTAGATACTCTTGTTTGGTCTTGGACTTTTCGGTAAGGACATCTAATATGATTTGTCGTTGTTTTTCACTAATAAGGACGGATGTATCATAGTCCTTATATATGCCTTCTAAATCATCATCTATACGGTCGCGGCACAAAGCCACGAAGATGTCGATATTCTGAACGAGTAACGATACAAAATGTCGACAATAGTCGACTATCACTTCTTTACGTAAACGCATTGGATTCATGGCACTATTATAAACTAAAAACTTGGTCGAGAAACCAAGTTTAGCCACTAGAAGCGGTTAATGGTATTGTCATTACACAGAACTGAAGGTTACTCGTATCTGGTGGCGGATATAAAATGATGCCAGATATCAGAATAGGCCTCAGTATACAGCTTTCTATCTACCGATGGACTAGACCCATTCTCTATCCTTCGTATGAGGTCTTTTGTGTCATCAAAGAAATGAGCATTATTCTTAAGATAGGCGGTCGAATTTTCCAAATCCTTGGTATTTTGGCAATACCATTTGTATTCCGGTATGAAAATCAAAGGGGGTTGTTTAGCGTATTCATATGTAGCAGCCTCATAGATAAAATCAGTCACGACCACATCGGCTATCTCTAGCAATTCAGGAGCGCTAAGCACACCTTCACACGACATAAACCTTGATATCTGATAATTCTTAGGAAAATCAGGGAGGTTTTCTTTCGTAATCTCTCCATCCGGAAGATAAAGAATTACATATGACTCATCCAACGATTCCCACATCTCCTGCCAATCAAGATAACATGACATCGAAGGATAACCACGTCTTCTTCTTTGTTTCGTAATATAGGCGATAATCTTTTTTTCTTTAATTTGCGGATAATGCTCAAAAAGTCGAGATAAGATAGCTTTTTTTGAAAGCTCTGGTGACTGCCATGGCTTATGGGTGTCAGTGCTTAGCAAATCAGTATTTTTATCACAAATATCTATCGGTTTTTTATAAACCTCAAGGTCACTCCCAAACACTTCCTGCATGATGCGCTCAGTGCTATGCCCATCACAGGATGACATAAACTTCTCCTTGAACGCTCTTACTTTCTCTTTATCGAACTTTTCATCTATATGCTGGATATAGTCAATCATATGACTGTTCTTGTTGAATATCGGTCCGGGAGTGAGTTCATCATAGTCATAATAGAAGCCTCTCCAATCAAAATATTCATCAAGGTCATACGCAAAGAAAATCATCGGTCTTTCAAATAAGGAATACTCAAATATCAATGATGAATAATCAGTAATACAAATATCAGCTACACATAACAGTTCCTCTATATTCATTACATTCGAAAAATCAACGGCGAAATTCCGATATTTTTCCGGTATCTCAGGCGGTTTTTTGATAT
>CAZXIB010000126.1:0-3388 GCA_964639815.1 uncultured Thomasclavelia sp.
CTATTACACTTATTCAGTAGCGAAACCGAGCTTAGCTTACTTTAGACCAAAGCAATATTTCATACTACTAACAAGCCATCTCAATAATAACGAGATGGTTATTTTGGTTTCGTATTAAATGTAGCGGTAAATAGAAAAGCTGGCACTGCCAGCTTTATGACTCCTTTATAGTAGCTAGTCCTGATAGTTTTTCGCCTATCTTGCTTTGGCATTTGAAGTCAAAGCGTGATAGTAGGTCTAGGAATAACTGAACAAGATTTCCTGTAAATAAGGCCATGAAGATAGTGCCTATGCCCACGCCGACTAGCTGACCTTTAAGGGACAGAGCTAGCGCTATGGAGGTGATAACGAATACTAAGTCAAGTATCGTCTTTATCACTCTAACCTTTTTCTTGTAGTAAGCAGATGCATCTCTTACAAAGGCATCAAAGGGCATTAATGGCATCGTCGACTTTATGAAAAGGGCAGCTCCAAATGATATGAGAGCCCAACCGATAAAGAAGTAGCCGATACGGAAGATGATACCATCGCTCAGATAAGCAACCGCTATTTCAAACATGTCAACCATAAAGCCATAGATGACACCGACAAAGAAGCTCATGATATAGGCAATCTTTGGCTGTCTCGTCAGTATTATCAGAATAATTAGCAAGACAGTCTGGACTAGGAAATTAGTTACACCAAAGCTTATATCAGGTATGACCTCATTCAAAACAAGGGGTAAACTACTCAAAGTAGATACGCCAAAGCTCGACTTTGCCAGCAGAGAGAGAGCCAAGCTGTTAGTGAACATGGCACCAATGAAAGCTACTTCCTTATAGAAAGTCTTTTTCATCAGAATATCATCGTAGCGATGGGGTAGCCAACAAATGTCGCAAATAGTATCGCTAATATCATCGCTATAAAACCATAAATCATCATCTGAATTGTATTAGTCCAACCACTGCTACCAGCAACTGCAACACAGGGCATAGCAGGGGGTGTAGCGAAGGCATATGATGCGAGCATGCCAATAATGATAGTAGTGCCAGCGACATTGATGTCAGACATTGAAGCAGTGATTGATAGAGCTGCTGTAGTGACTAGGGTCGCTGTAACCATGTTGCTGGAGAGATTAGTTTGGATAGCTGCCCAAGTCGCAAAGATTAAAATCATAATGATAGGTGATAGTCCAGCGATGACCGGTGACAGTGTACCTGATAGCCAAGAAGTAAAGCCAATATCGGAGTTAGTAAGAGCACTACCTATAGCTAGTGTTCCAGCACACATGACAAGTGAAGGCCAAGACACACCCTTAGACATAGCCTCACCAATACTAAGTAGTGGCTTAGAATCAATGCGAATGATACACAGTAGAACAACACCGATTAATGGTGGCATAGCCGTACCAAGTCCATCAAACCATTCAAGGAAGTCATAGATAGGTCCACTCGTTACAAACAACATCATTAAACCAGGCCCAATCCACATGATAATGACAGATATAAAGATAGCTAGGACAATCTTTTCTGAGATTGACACCTTGCCCTCAACAGCACTAATTCGCGAGACATCAAAGTTCTTTAGCACACTCATATCAGGTCTTAGGAAGACCTTGAAGGCTAATAGTGTGCCAATAAAGGTGAGTAAACCCACAGGAATAGCGACTATCATATAACGGGCATAGTCGATGGCTGTTCCATACATATCAGCATATAGACCCATGGATATAAGTGGGAAGACATGGGCGATAGGGGTCATACCGCTTGATACACCACACATAATGACTGTCGACATCATCAGAAGGGCCCCTAACTTATCACCCTTCTTTAGCTCTAAAAGATTGCATATCTCTTCTAAGATAGGTAAATACACAAAGAATAAGACCGTTGGCGAGATAAATAGTCCAACAAAGATAATGGAAGCACTGTACAGCGTTACAAACCACCAAGGCCCACGTTTTGCGAACTTCGAAGTTATAAAGGTTAGCGCGATTCTCTTGATGTATGAGGTCTTACCTAGGGCATAGGTGACGATGAAGGTAAACATCAAGAAGACGAAGGTAGAGTTACCATAAGAGCCCGACAATATCGTACTGAAGCTGAGCTCAGGAACTAAGGCAAGAGCTCCCAGTAAGAATATCGACGGCCAATCGATGGAAACGGTAAGCCACAAGACGAGAACACCGATGAAGATACCGATAACTTGCATGCCTGATGCACTTAGACCCTCAGGGGCTGGTAGATAGCGCATCCCAAACATAAATAATAAGGAGATGGCTAAGGTCACATAAAACTTTAAATCTTTACTTTTACTCATATTCTATTCCTCAATAATCTACTCAGAGCAAGGCGTTTTGACCCTTTAGGGTTTCTTGAACCTTCTCTGTCTTGATAGTACCACTATTAGCGTACTCACTAGCGATGACACCAGCTGCCTGTCCTGTTGCAAAGCCTGTGCCCATGACGCGCAAAGAGGCTAGGGCAACACTTTCGCAAGAAATACAGCGACCACCGGTAAATAGATTGGCGATATCAGCTGATATCAGGGCACCTATAGGTATATCAAACCAATCATTTTCCTTCATAGCGACAAATTGTAGACCAGATGTCTTATGCATCTCAGCAGGCCAGCCACCTCTACCGATGGAGTCTTCACACTTCTTAGAAGTAAGGACATCTTCACCTGTAATGACTACCTTACCCACCATGCGTCTAGACTCGCGGATACCAATGTAGGGGGCTGTACCAAGTAGGCGCATCTTTTCAAAACCAGCGCTGTATTTAGATATAGCTTCAGTGTAGGCACGAGCTTGTTTGCGCAGGTCTATGAGCTTAGTCGTTAGCTCTTCACTGCTCAGATTATCCAAGATACAACTGGGAATGGTCATAAAGCCATAGTCATCACCCTGACACTTGATAATCATGCCTCTTTCCTTATGTAGATCTTTGATGCCAGCTTCCTTGCCTTTTTTAATAGCGGCTTCTAAGGTGTCAATCTTAATCTCGTCAGTGGGTATACCCTCAACAAGACAAGACAGCGAAGACTGTTGGACACCAAAGTCTTCATTTCCCCACATCGTCTTAAGTCCTGCCATATGTATCATATTGGCATCGCCCGTAGCATCAACAAAGCTCTTAGCATAGACGCGATGTTTACGCTCATCATCCATGATGATAACGGAAACAATCTTGTCATCTTTTACTTCTACATCGATTAGACTTGTACACAGACGATAGTCAACATCCGATTCACTAAGAAGGTCATCTAAGACAAGCTTGACGGTTTCCGGATGAAAGCGTACTGAGGCGTTCTTGGTACTGGGATTGACGACATAGCTTACATCTTCACCATAGGCCTTGAGTCTTTGTAATACCTCATCACCGATGCCAAAGACACATTGTTCAGG
>CAZXIB010000127.1:0-3365 GCA_964639815.1 uncultured Thomasclavelia sp.
GTTCGCGTTGCGGCTATTCCACATATACAGAAATTCCTGCCACGGGGCAGCACAGCTATACTTCGGCAGACGGCGTTACATACACTTGCGAAAATTGCGGCGATACCTACACCGAACAAAAATCGACATACACCCTTACATATACGCTGACGAACGACGATGCAGTTATAGTTACGGGGCTTGAAGCGGACGGCGAGTGTACCGACCTTGTAATTCCCGATACATATTGCGGACTGCCCGTTACCGAAATAGCGGAAAAAGCGTTTTACGGCAACACAGACATTGTTTCTGTTACCATAGGCAACAATGTAACTTATATCGGGGCTTCGGCGTTTTACGGGTGTACCTCGCTTACGAGCGTATATATCCCCGAATCATTGCAGACTTTCGGCAGTTATGCATTTTCCGGCTGCACCAAAATCACCGTGATATACTACAACGCCGTTTCCGCCGACGTAGAAAATTTTGCCTCGGGTACTTTCCGCAACGCGGGGCGGGCGGCAGAGGGAATAACGCTGTATGTGGGCGCCTCCGTCACCAAAATACCTTCCTTTTTGTTTGCATATGCCAACGACAATACAAGCACAGCCGCCAATATAACCAAAATAGAGTTCGCCGAAAACAGTTCCCTTCAAACCATAGGCGCGTCCGCATTTGCAGGGTGTGACGGGTTGCAGAGCGTGTATATTCCCCCGACCTGTACTCAAATATACAGTAAGGCGTTTGCATACTGCACTTCGCTCACATATGCCGAGGTGCCCGAAACTGCGACCGTCAGCAGCAGTGCGTTTAGTAATGTCGCTTCTGGTTTTAATCGTGTAACCTACTCCGTATAGCGGCGCATATGCCGCAACTAAGCGGCAGAAAAATAATTTTTTCGGCGGGCGGCGTAAATTTTATGCCGCCCGTTTGCATTTTTTTAAAGAGGGGTATATAATGGTGTAGAAAAATAAAATCAAAGTATAAAAGGAAGTAATCCGAATGACAAAGATTGATATTTTTTCGGGATTTTTAGGGGCAGGCAAAACCACTATTATCAAAAAGCTGATTAAAGAGGCATATGCCGGCGAAAAACTTGTTCTGATTGAAAACGAGTTCGGCGACATAGGCATAGACGGCGGGTTCCTCGCCGAGGCGGGCATAAAGATAAACGAACTCAATTCGGGCTGCATATGCTGCTCGCTCGTGGGCGACTTCGCAAAGGCGTTGAAAAAAGTGTACGACGAGTATAAGCCCGACAGAATTCTTATAGAGCCCTCCGGAGTGGGCAAACTTTCAGACGTAATCCGCGCGGTATACAGCGCGGAGCTTGCCGACTGCAAAATCAACACCTACACGGCGGTGGTCGACGCCGCAAAGTGCAAAATGTACATGAAAAACTTCGGCGAGTTTTTCAACGACCAGATAAAAACTGCCAACTGCATAATATTCACGCATACCGACGCAGCGGGCGAAGACAAGTTAAAAAATGCGGTTCAGCTCGTGCGCGGGCAAAACGCCAAGGCAACGCTTGTCACCACTCCTTGGCAGGAACTCAGCGGCGCAGACCTGCTCTCCGCAATGGAACACAGCGACACTCTTGCGGGTCAGCTCGAACAGCTTAAACACGCCGCCGAACACCGCCACGGTCACGACCATAACCACTGCCACGACCACGGCGCGGAGTGCGGCTGCGACCATCACGGGCATGACCATAATCACCACCACGAACACCATCACGACCACGACGGGGAGTGCGGGTGCGACCACCATGAACACGACCATAATCACCATCACGACCACGGCGGAGAGTGCGGCTGCGACCACCATGAACACGGCCATAACCACCACCATGCCGACGAGGTGTTTGAAAGCTGGGGCGTAGAAACAGCCAAAAAGTTTTCTGCCGAAGAGCTTAAAGGCATGCTTTCAAAACTTACAAACGCCGTCGAATACGGCACCGTGCTGCGCGCTAAGGGCATAGTTGCCTGCAAACAGGGCGGCTGGCTGCACTTCGACTACGTCCCCGGCGAGCCCGACGTGCGCGCGGGCGCCGCGGCGTATGCGGGCAGGCTGTGCGTTATCGGCAGCAAGATAGATAAAGAGGAACTCGCCTCTCTGTTCGGCGTGTAAGTTTAGTCGGCTAAGTATTTCAGCCCTACGTTTATTTGCGGCATATTGCCGCCCCGATTTAAGTTTTCACGCGCCGTTTGCGCGCCAAAGCGCCATAAAGCGTATGCGCGACTGTTTGAGTACAGAATACGGCGGCATATAGCCGCCTTAAATTTAGTTTCAGGAGTTTTTTGTGGCAGAAGAAGTTTCGGTATATCTCTTTCTCGGCTTTTTAGAGTCTGGCAAGACAAAATTCATACAAGAGACGTTGGAAGATGAGCGCATGGAAAACGGCGAAAGAACCATGCTGCTCGTCTGCGAAGATGGCGAGGAGGAGTACGCCCCTCACCTTTTCAAGGTAAAAAACGTGGCGGTGGAGTGCCTCGACGATGCAGAGCAGCTCACGCAGAAAACCCTCTCCGCGCTCGCCCAAAAGCACCGCGCGCAGCGCGTCGTCGTAGAATATAACGGCATGTGGCTGTTGCAGCAGTTCTTCGACGCCATGCCCGAAAACTGGGTAATCAACCAGATGATGACGTTCTTCAACGCCGCTACGTTTTTAAACTACAACGCCAACATGCGCCAGCTCGTGTTCGATAAGGTGCAGTTCACGCAGATGGTGGTGTTCAACCGCTTTAAGGGCGAGTTCAAAAAGCAAGAGTATCACAAGGTGATACGCGCAATCTCCCGCCGCCCCGATATAGTTTACGAATATGTGGGGGGCAAAGCCGAGTTTGACGACATAGAGGACCCGCTCCCCTTCGACGTCAACGCCCCCGTAATAGAGGTGGAGGACGCCGACTACGCGCTCTTCTACCGCGACGTATCAGAAAAACTGCCCGAATACGTCGGCAAAACGGTGCGCTTCAAGGGTATGGCTGCCGTCAACAAAAAAGTGCCCGCAGGCTACATAGTGCTGGGCAGATTTATTATGACCTGTTGCGAGGCAGATATCGCCTACGACGGCTTCGCCGTAAAGTGCGGGCAGGCGGCAAAGGGAGTAAAAACGCGCGACTGGCTGTATGTCACGGGCAAGATTATGTACGAATACAATTCGGTATACCGCTCTAAGGGACCCGTACTCATTGCCGAAAAGTTAGAGCCCGCCGAAGCACCCGAACAAGAGGTCGCCACATTCTTTTAAGTTGCTCTAAGGCGCGCCGATGAATTATACTATCAAGTGCAACAGTAGAGAAAAAGGTAGTTCATATAAAAAAGGAAAACCAAGCACAGGAGAAATATATGAACTACACTCATCTTACCATAGAAGAACG
>CAZXIB010000128.1:0-3343 GCA_964639815.1 uncultured Thomasclavelia sp.
TCAGCCTAATAGCTCTATATAAGAAGCTAGTATTTCTCTAAGTTCTGTGACTTGTTCATCGGTCATAGTGGCAACTGAAGGGTCATGTCCTTCAACCGTACCGACATGGTAAGCTACAACTTCTCCATCTTTTATAAAGAAGATACTGGGCATATAAAGGGTGTCATAGCCAGCCTCTTCTATCACATCAGCAAAGTAAGCGTAGATGCGGTCATAATCATCATTGCCAGCTTCTCTTTGGTCACGCTCCGTATGAACATAATAGATAGTGATATCAGTATCACTGACTAGCTCATCTAAGACAGGTATGGCCTCTTTACAATATGGACAATCTTCAAAGCTATAAAAGAGGATGACCGTTCCATCGACATAGTCTAAGGAATCTGCAAAAGCGATGATAGGCCAATCCATGAGTTCACTATTAGCTATCTCTTCTTCACTTTCACAATCCTCGCCTAAAACACAAGCCGCAATCTCTGCTGTCTCCGCAGCCTCTTCTATCTCTATACTACAACCACTAACCAGTAATAACACCAATAACACTATAAGTAATTTCCTCATGCCTTCTCCTTTATTTTGCCAGTCGCTTTATTGAAGGGTGGGTAGCTAATATCTTCTTGATGCCATGGGGATGGGCAAAGGCTATCGTTGCGATTGCATTATCAACACCGACAATGACGCCCTCACCAAACATCTCATGACTGACCTTATCGCCAGTCTTGAGCTTAGTGGATGGCTTAGACTTAAGCTTAGTTTGGACTTTCGGTTTATCAAAGACAGGCTCTTTAATAGGTTTCTTTACAACTAAATCTTCGATGTAGGTGTCTGGTATCTCCGCGACAAAACGTGATGAAGACTTGATGGACTTGGTGACAAAGCTAAAAGATGAGTTATCAGTTAAATATAGCTTGCGTTTGGCTCTAGTGAAGGCTACATAAGCTAGACGTCTTTCTTCTTCGAGTCCACGCACACCATCGGCTAGACTCAGTTCACTGGGAAAGACACCTTCCGACATCCCGATGACAAAGACAACCTCAAACTCTAAACCTTTAGCCGCATGGATGGTCATGAGATTGACATGGTCATAGGTGTCTTCAGTGTTCTTGTCAGTGTATAACGATATCATCTGTAAGTATTCTTCAAGGTTTGAATCGGGATATATCGTCTCATACTCACTTATGTCATCGATTAAAGACTTCACGTTATCAAGCCGCTCTGTCTCCTTTTCTTCTTCTAAGTGACGACGATAGCCACTATCATCTAAAACACGTTGTAATAGTGTTTCTAAGTCTACTACTTCTAAGGCTGCCTTCCAATCTTCGACCATCTTGACGAAGTTATCAAGAACGGTCTTGCTTTTAGGATATAGGCCCTCTTTGATGGCCTCATACATAGTAAGTCCCGCTTTTTCCGCTACTTCGTGGATACCATCGATAGTCGTTTGGCCAATGCCACGCCTTGGAACATTAATGACCCTTATAAAAGCTAAGTCATCGCCTGTAGTAATAAGTCGTAAATAAGAAAGGATGTCTTTTATCTCTGCCCTTTCATAGAAGCGGATGCCACCAAATACCTTATAAGGTATCCTTCCTTCCATCAATACTTTCTCAAATGACCGAGATAAGTAGTTAGACCTATAAAGAATCGCCATATCGCGATAGGGAGTGCCGTTTTCGTATTGTTTGGCAATCTCTTGGCGGACATAGTAAGCCTCGTAGTCTTCATTGGCAAGGGAATTACAGGTTATCTTTGGCCCATCGTCACGACTAGTAAAGAGGTCTTTTTCTAAGCGCATCTTATTGTTTTTGATGAGGGAATTGGCACCACCGAGGATGTTGTTGGTGGAACGGTAGTTTTCATTCAGGGTTATGGTCTTAGCGTCCTTAAAGTCTTTAGCGAAGTTGATGATGATATTCACATCAGCACCCCGCCACGTATAGATGGTCTGATCGGGGTCACCGACGACATATAAATTCTTATGATAAGAAGCTAACTGACATATTAGTTCGTATTGGACATGGTCAATGTCCTGAAATTCATCGACATGGATATAGGCAAAGCGCTTTGACCACTTAGCTAGGCTATACTCATTCTTTTTGAATAGCTCAACTGTCCATAAGATTAAATCATCAAAGTCTAGAGCATACATACTTTTGAGTCTGTTGACGTAATACTCATAGATAGTAGCTTTAGTCTCGTTGATGGCAATACCATTAGTCAACTGTTTAGCTCTTTGAGGGTTAATGCCTTCGTTCTTGCAGTTACTGATGTATTCAAGCATCCTTCCATACGATAAATTCTTCTTATCGACATCATAGCGCTTATAGGCCTCTTTGAGTATCTGGTCTTGGTCAGAGCGGTCAATGATGGTGAAGTTGCGCGGGAAGTTAAAAAAGGCGATGTCTTCTCTTAGTATCCGCACACATAAAGAGTGTATTGTCGATACCCAGACGGTATTAGTGTTTGCATCTAACATCTCATCGATACGACTTTTCATCTCAGCAGCAGCCTTATTAGTAAAGGTGATAGCCAAGATAGAACTGGGGTCTATACCTAACTTATCAATAAGATAGACGATGCGCATCGTCAAAACGCGGGTCTTGCCACTACCGGCACCCGCGATGACTCTTATGTGATTAGCCGAAGCTGTTACAGCTTCTTTTTGGGCGGCATTGAGATTTGAATACTCTATCACGACCCCCATTATAACAAGTCAACCCTAGTCTTTGAAGTAATAAAGCACCTTGCCTGAAACAGTGTCAATCTTTATGTACTTATCGTCTTTTAGATATGTCCGTTCCTTATAGATATCACTTGGACTTGTGACCTTTATGGCGTATTCGCTTTTTTCTCCAGCTATATTTAGTTCAATATCACCAGACACCGTCTCGGCTTTAATAAACTCTGCTTTGATGTCAGCTTCAATTGAACCTGATACACTATCAAATTTGATGGTGTTGGAGACTATCTTAGAAACCTTGATGTCGCCACTTACAGATTCTATCTTGAATTTGCCGGTATCGACTGTCGAGACTTTGACGGTACCCGAGACATTTTCTATCTTGGTCTCTTTAGTAATGACATCAAGGATGTCGATATCGCCACTAACTGTCTCGATTTTCATTTCACGAGAACGGATATTTGCGATGTCAATGTCCCCACTACTCGTCTCTATTTTCAAGTCTCCTTTATAAGACTTTGGTATAACTAGTTCTACTGAGTGCTTGTCTTTTCTTTTGAATAGTTCGGCAACAAAGCTCTTTAAACCAGTCTTGACCTTGAATTTAGTACCCGTATATTCAATAAAGTAGGTATTCTCATCATCGAAATCTGAATAATAGAA
>CAZXIB010000129.1:0-3333 GCA_964639815.1 uncultured Thomasclavelia sp.
TTTGGCCATACTACTACGATTTGATGTGCTAAAATGAAGCCATGCAGATAAGAAAAGTCATACCATCAGGCTTTTGCTCTGGTGTCGTTATGGCTATAAAAGCCGCTAAGGAAACTAAAGAGCGATATCCTAATGAAGATATCTATGTCTTAGGACATCTAGTTCACAATAGCTACATTTCTAAAGCTTTGGAAGAGCTTGGAATCAAGACTCTTGATGATAGTGCTACGACTAAACTAGAACTTATAGAGAAGATAGATAATGGTGTTGTCATCTTTAGTGCTCATGGTATAGACCAAAAGATAAAGAGTCGTGCCATAGAAAAAGGTCTCATCGTCATCGATGCGACTTGTCCCTTTGTCTTGGCTACTGCTGACCTTATAAGAAAGATGATAAGTGATGGCTATGAGGTTCTATACATTGGTAAAGCCGGACATCCTGAAGCCGAGGCTATTTTAAGCATAGATGAGCATATACACTTAACCAGTAAAGATTACATTCCGGAATTAAGTGGCGATAAAATTTTTGTCACCAACCAAACGACGATGTCGATATACGACATCAGAGACATCTTTGATGTTATAAGAGAGAAATATCCTTATGCTGTCTTTGCTGATGAGGTCTGTAAGGCAACTAGACAAAGACAAGAGGCAATGATGGGTATAGTAGACGCTGACCTCGTCTATGTCGTTGGTGATTCCCTCAGCAACAACTCCCAAAAACTAAAGGTCATAGCTGAAAAGTCTTGTCCTAAGGTTCGCCTTATTGGCTCAGCTAATGATATTGATGTCAATGATTTGCTAGATGTTGAAAATGTCTATGTGACTTCAGGTGCCTCTACACCTAATGTATTGCGCGATCAAGTCATAGAAGCATTAGAAGAGTACGCTAAGACAGGTAAAATACCTAAACTAACTATCGACCTAAGCCGACTTCTTTAGGCGCATCTTTATCTCTTCTAAATAGTCTTTTAAATCCTTATGCCACAAAGCTTGTGGTAAGCCAAGGCCAAAGGTCATAGCGATATAAATAACCAGTGAGATAATGCCACATAATCCCAAGATTACAATACAAAGTACTCTACTATCATAGTTAAAGGATAATATGCCACTGACATCTAGTAGAATCGGTAGGCAAGATATAGCTGCTGCTATGACCATTAAAGCCATCCTTTTTAGAACACGACCATAATTGACGTGATAAGAGCGCTTTATGACGTATAGATTAATAACTATGGCAAAAAGTGAAGCGATAGCTGTCGATACAGTCATGCCATTATAGCCAAAGATATCGATTGATATAAAGAAGGTTGAGAATTTAATGATTGTCGATATAGCTAGGGTCAAGATAGTAAGACCTCTTAAACGTAGTGTAATACACATTGAGGATATGATAGGAGCTATTGTATCAGTAAAGGTTGTTATGCAGCTGATAAGAAATATCTCTTGGCCCATATCTAAGTTATCACCACCATACATGATGTAGTAAATAGGTCTAGCATAGACGATAAACCAAGCGACAATAGGTATAAGAAGGTATAATACCGTCTCTAATATCTGAGCGATATAAGAGCGTAAAGTCTTTAAATCATTACGCTCTAAAGCTTCGGTAAGATACGGGACTAAGCCAGCTGAAAAGCCCAGTGTCAATACTTGGGGTATAGCAGCTAGCTTACTTGCGTTTACCTGTAGTATACCCAGTGCCAACTTGGCCTCATCATAGGACATGATGTCACTGGCATAGTCTAAAAAGAAGTTACTATTGATAAGACTGGAGGTCATTCCTAAAAAGGAAATGACAAGATATGGTATACCTAAGGCCATTATCTCCCTGATGATGTCTTTGGCCGGTCTTGCCTCTCTTTGCGTGTCTTTGGCTAAGACCATTATCTCTTTATCAATGGTTCTACCACTTATAACTATATAAATAACGGCAAATAAGGCGCCAATAGCGGCGGCTAATATCGCCATGTATACAGCCCAAATGGAGTCTAAACCAATGATGTTTACACATAGTACACCTAGTAAGACGATGCCTGATACTCTTACAATCTGCTCTAAGACTTGGCTTACGGCATATTCCTTCATAAGCTTTAAACCCTGATAGTAGCCTCTTATCGACGATAAAAAAGGCACTAATATCAAGGCTAAAGCCAGGATATAAAAGAGGTTATTTAATATTTCTATGTCACGAGTGCTGGCTTGGTCACCCAATATCGAAGAAGAAAGTGGGCCACTTACAAACAGAAAGACCACCGTTACAATAAAACTTAGACCTAAAAGTAAAGAAATACCCAGTCTTTTAATAAGCAAGACCGTCTTATAGTCTTCTCTGCTTAGATATTTAGCACTTAAAGCGGCTATGGCAAAGGGTATGCCAGCCCCACAAATCTTTAAAAGTAAGTCATAGTAAGTATAGGTAATGCTGTAAAAGGCCATATTGGCCTCACCGGCTAAAGAATTTAGCGGCACGACATAAAAGAGGCCTAATAGTTTAGATATGAAGATACCAAAGGAGCCAGCTAAGGCCCCTGTCAGTAATGAGCGCTTTTTCTTAGTCACTTTCTGACTCCTCATAAGTTACAGTATAGCGATAGTAGTCGCGATAAGTGGTCTGTAAGTCGCTAGATGAATAGCGGACTAGAATATCAATAGTTACTTCAGCCTCATCGGTTATGCCGGAGATAGAAAGACCGGCTACATAGCCATCTTCTGTTTTAGTCTGGTTAGGTATCATGTTGTAGGAGACGCCCTCAAAGATACCGATGTTGGCGGCCATGGTATTGCTGTAGTCTTCACCGACAACTATCGCCATGATTTGGATGTTGTACATCGAAATCTTAGCGTTATCAACGATGACATAATAGCGATAGCCATCATCAATCTGCACCATTTCAACCGTCAAATCATAATAACTAGGTGCTGTAGAAAAGGTCTCGACATCAGTCAAGAGTTCTAACATGTCATAGTAGTGTTCCGTGGTGGTCGTATCTTCTTCACTTGAGCTACAAGCGCTGAGAAAGATAAGGCCTACCATAAGTAAGCACAATGCTCGCTTCATTATAGACTACTTACTAAACTCCAAGACATACCAGTTCTTACGCCCCTTCTTTATCGTCGTTATCTTGCCACCAAAGGCATCAGCTACTTCAATCGTCATATCGATGTCGTTTATCTTGATGCCATTTACCGCTATGGAATTACCATTAATGAGGTCACGAGCTTCGCGCTTTGACTTACATGCCCCACAAGCTACTAAGACATCACAGATATTCGTACTAGGCGCAATAACGGTATGTGGTGCATCTTTTAGACCATCGGCAATCTCTTCTAC
>CAZXIB010000130.1:0-3327 GCA_964639815.1 uncultured Thomasclavelia sp.
GCATCCTCAACCAATCTCGCAAGCTTCTCGCTGCTTGGGGCATCATCGATAATACGCAAACCATCACGCAACCATTGGATAAGACTACCAGAAACGAAGATACTACCTTCTAAGGCATAAGTAGTTTTACCATTAATACGCCATGCCACAGTAGACAGTGAACCCTTTGAGGAATTGATTATGTCTTCAGCGGTATTTACCAAGATAAAACCGCCTGTTCCGTAGGTATTCTTAATATCCCCTTTTTCAAAACAAGACTCACCAAAAAGGGCGGCTTGCTGGTCACCAATTAGCGACATAATGGGACAAGTCAGTCCATATACACAAGCCACATCACCAAAGTAGTCGCTACTATCTTTTACTACAGGTAAAATGCGCCTTGGTATATTGAAGAGTTTCAATAAGTCATCATCCCAATCCATAGTATGGATATTAAAAAGAAGAGTTCTAGCGGCGTTGCTGGGATCTGTAAGATGAGAGAGACCACCTGTTAAATTATATGTAAGCCAAGTATCAATGGTTCCAAAGATGATATCTTCATCATTGCGTAAGTCGGGAAACTTCTCATACAGCCAACATATCTTGGTCGCGCTAAAGTATGGGTCTAGGATAAGTCCGGTCCTCTCTCTTATCATATCGCCAACACCCATTGCCTTATAGCGGTCTACAATCTGAGACGACTGCCGTGATTGCCAAACAATGGCATTATAGACTGGTATACCAGTCTTCTTATTCCACATAACGGTCGTCTCTCGTTGGTCTGAGATACCAATGGCCTTTATCATTTCCGGTCTTATCGCCGTATTTTGTAGGACTTGGCCAATGCAATAAAGAACCGATAGATAAATCTCACCCGCATCGACTTCAACCCAGCCATCTTGAGGATATACACAACTTATCTCCTTTTGGGTGCTGTAGACAATCGACTGACTCTTATCAAAGACGATGACTCTAGTGCTAGTAGTGCCTTGATCAATTGCCAAGATATAATCTCTCATGCTCACCTCCCTATTTGTGATATGTGTGGCCATTATTTATCTTAAAAGCTCGATATATCTGTTCTAGAATAATGAGTCTTGCCATCTCGTGTAAGAAGGTCATGTTTGATAAACACAGCGATAAATCAGCACGGTTAATAACTTCTTCACTAAGTCCCAAAGAACCACCGATGGCAAAAACGATATCATGGCCCTTACCTTGTCGCTCTTCAATAAATTGAGCTAAGTTTTCAGAAGACCAAAGGTTCCCTCTTAAATCTAAGACCACGACGTAATCCTGTCTTCCGATTTTTTCTAAGATACGCGCCCCTTCTTTAGCTATGATATGCTCAGTTGAATTATTGACGCTTATGGGCTCATCCTTAACTTCGATTGTCGATATCTTATAGAAGCGACTTATTCTTTTAAGATAGTCATTACAAAGGGCGGCTATATGTTTATCTTTAAGCCGCCCCACTGCGATAATCTTAATCATTGTCCTAAAGTCATAGTTGACCCATCGCGAATAACTAGAGCCATTTCAATTTGTAAGGCGCCATATTCGACAGCTAATAAATCCTCATAGTCATTGACCGTAACTTCACCTGCCTCAAGTAAGATGTCACCTGTTCTAATGCCTAAAGAAGAAGCTAAGAAACCACTTTTAACAGCGGTTATATAGATACCGTCTGTCTGATCTAGTTGTATGCCTAATGATGACTTCTGATAGTTGGTCATACTAGCGACACTGACATATTCAATACCTAAGTCGTTTTTTTCAACACTACCCGTCTCAATAATGGCGTCAATAATATATGAAAGTTCGCAACTTGTAAGCGAGAAGCTAAGACCAGAAGCGTCATCGACAGTAACTTCTAGGGTGTTTAAACCTACTAATTCACCAGCCATATTGACTAAAGGGCCACCGGAATTACCACTATTCATCGTGACATCACTCTGTATCATGCCGATGTAGTAACTACTACTACCAACTGTCAAATCTAAGATACGATAAGCACTCGAGACAATGCCAAAGCTCAGTGAACCACGATATTGTGAACCTATGGGGCTACCAATGGCCAATACAAACTCACCAGCACTGAGTAAACTTGAATCGCCCATAACCATAGGTGTAAAGCTATATTCACTACTAAAAGACAGTACCCCAACATCACAAATAGCATCATAGCCAACAAGTGTTGCTTCAATTCTTTGGTAGTTATCTAAGACAAGATAAATGCTAGTAGCATTTTCCAAGACGTGATAATTAGTGACAACATACACGGTATCATCTTCTTGTCTTATTATCGTTCCTGTCGCTGAGGTCGTATCAGTTTCAACTGTAACAACGGATGCTTTTATCTTTTCGACGATTTCAGTTAGATCAGTAGAAAAGCCATTAACCTCATTTTGAATAACAGTTGTCGAGCTAGACTCACTATCGCTAGACAAGGTTAATTCGGATACATATATCGTTAATGCAATATTCCACACCAATAAAACTATAATAAACGACCAAATTAGACGTCTATTCATCACGTTATCGCCTCACAATTCAAATACAGACAAGGATTGACCTTGGTACCATTGACCCTTATTTCGAAGTGGACGTGAACGCCAGTGGTATAACCAGTAGATCCCAAAGTTCCTATGACATCGCCCTTCAACACCGTATCGCCTATCTCAAGCGATGATGGTTCTAACATATGGCCATAGTAAGTCTGGAAGCCATTATTGTGGTCGATGACGATGTAGTAACCACTGATACTGTCATAAGACTTTTCGACGACAGTACCATTATCCGCAGCATAAATATTGCCATAGCGCTCATAACGGTTGACAAGGTCTGTTGCCTGATGTCCCACATAACAAGCCCAACCACAGGTAAGTTTGACATTATCGACTGGCCATCTAAAGGTACCAGTACCAGTACTTGGGCGTTCTGAAGTGCCGATATTAATGACGGCTTGAACGGGTTGAGTGATAATGGTTTCTGATACTTCGCGACCGCTCATCAACACACCATTAACCCAAGTCTCTTCATAAAGGACATAAGCTTCGCCATCGACTTCCTCTTGAACAACTTCAGAAACGCCTTCATATAAATCCTCGACGTACTGATAGATTGCCTGATCAGCATATACCGTCTCTAGACGCAAACTCTCCATCGTTACGATGATGTTTACTGGTGAAGTGAAGTAGGTGACATTTAAGACCATACCGACTTCTAAAATTTGATCTGTCGAAAATATCAAATCAGGGTTAAGCATCATTATCTGTTCGGCGGACATATCGCCATATAGATAACCAACACCTTGTAAAGTATCCCCTTCTTGAACAGTGTAGTATT
>CAZXIB010000131.1:0-3293 GCA_964639815.1 uncultured Thomasclavelia sp.
GTTGTAAAATACGCAACAACTCAAATATAACGGCACAAAGATGCTGAATATCTTACCTTAGAATCTTATTTCTTTAGGTTCTTCACTAAAAGAAGAGAATGTCGCAACAGCATCTTTTAAGTAGAGAACCTGGGTGTTGTCATCTGTTTCTGAGTATCGACCTCTTAGACCGGGATATGCATCTAACATACTCTTTTTGGCTTCTACTCTATCATCGTTTACAGCGGTTGCTGATAGTCTTAGCCACTTACCATTTAAAAAGGCACAGATTTCAATCTTGGGGTTTTTGGCCATCTGTTTAGATACAGGCTTTGACTTGCCGGTCTGAATGTAGAGTTTACCTTCAAACTCATTAATGGTGCCAAAGGCGCGTACTCTTGGCTGGTCGCCATCTACAGTAGCTATGAAATAGGTACCTACTTCTTTTAGAAAATCTAATACTTCTTGCATCTTAATTCCTCCTGATTATTGCGTAAGAAATACTTATGCACTTATTTTACCATACTGTATTGGCCTGTAATTGTTGTAAATGGTGAATAATTATAGACATCTATCTGAGTCAAGCTATTTTCCTTTTTACTTGTGCTAAAAACACGTAAAATAGAACGTATGAAAAGAGCTTGCCTGTTACTAGGAAGTGTTAAGGGTGCTAATTAGCTTGGAAGGCTAGGAAGTTTATGCTGTTTGATGTTATTCCGGGAAATTTTTTCAGCCCCTTAGCAGCTCCGGGAAAAGTCGTATATTGGGATTGTATCTGTTGCTTGTTTGAGATTACCAGCAAGCAACTCTCCTTTGGCGTGGAAAGAGATGTGCTAGTTGATGAGTTACAGTATTATTTTGAGTCATCTATGGCAGCTGATATACCACAAGAAGAACTAGAAGAAACAGGAGCTATGACTAGCCGTGATAAAGCTAATCTAATGCTTAGAAGACTAGAAAGCTATGGTTGGATTTTTGTCGATGTGGATCATAGTTATGTACAAAGGGTAAGTTTTAGAGACTACGCTATTCAAATCATTAAGACGCTTTTAGGTGTTTCTGAGGAGCGGCGCGTAGAATATCAAGGTTATATCTACACCATTTATAATTTGGCTAGAGATGCAGGGAATAATCCAGGACTAGCACTTTTACAGATAGTTGAGAATATGGATGCCCTTATTACGGGTCTAAAAAGTCTCAATGCCAATATCAAGCGCTACATCGATGACCTAACTAAGCACAGTACTGTAGCAGAGATTATGGACGCTCTTTTAAATGACTATTACACTAACGTTGTAGATAAGGCTTATCACAGACTTTTAACTTCTGATAATGTTGCGAAGTTTAGACCAGAGATATTAGAACGGCTCGAAGCCGATAGTAGAAACGAACACTTTCTAGAGGTGGCAGCAGCCGAGATATCGGAATTGAGAGAAATACCAAAAGAAGAAGCAAGGGAGCGTGTACTAGAGCAACTCCATGAGGTAATCGACGCCTTCCGCAGCATGGATGATATCCTTGATGAAATCAATAAGAAAAACACAAGATATCAAAGAGCTGCCATCAATAGAGCCCGGTTTTTACTCTCTAGTAGTGAAGATATAAGAGGCCAATTAAAAGAAATCCTCAGCTTCATGAATGAAAGAATCCAAGAACAAAGCATTGACCATAGTTCGATTTATGAGCTAGAAGAAACAGACCGCCTAATTAAGATATTTGCCTGGGATTATTTAGACACCGATTCTCTTTATACGCCGATAGAGGGAAAGAAAGAGTTTGTGCCCCAAGAAGTACCAATGATAATCCCTGATGAAAAAGAGCGTGAAAGACGACGCTTAGAAATACGCCAAAAGCTTGAACAGACCATGAGCCCAGCCAAGATAACATCCTATGTAAAAGAACAGTTAGGTGAAAGAGAGCGCATGTTGGCATCGGAGTTACCAATTAGTGAAGGAGATACTTTTATCAAGATGATATACATACGTCTATATGGCCAGCGCAAACAAGTGCCCTACCGTCTAGAGTTAAGAGATAGAGTATCAAAGGATGGCTTTAGCTTTCGGGATTTTGTGATAGTAAAGAGGGAAGGATAATGGAATTATTTGAAGGAATGCTGCAAAAGGACAAAGATGAATTTAGAAGAGTTTGTAATAAGCTAATGAGTACTTGCTTTATATGTCGGCAGAATGCCGATACGAAAAGCGACTACTATTTTATCCTTCGTCAAAAACCAGTATTTTTACGGTATCTTGATGTCTTGGGCTACACCTTAGAGATAAACGAGGAGTATGGAGTAATCCAAATGGTTAATAGAGAGAATTACAACCATCTGAATCTCAAACTCTATGAATCCATCATTCTACTAATCCTTAGAATACTCTATGACGAAAGGAAAAGAGAGTTATCACTAACTGATGTGGTCATAAATGTAGGTGATATACAAGAGAAGTACCTATCTTTAAAGATTAGAGAAAAACAAATCGACAAGACCACCATGAATAACGCTCTAAGACTGTTTAAGCGTTATAACCTAGTAGGTTTACTAGATAGAGATTTGGCAAAAGAAGAAGCGAGAATCGTAATCTATGATTCCATACTGATGGCTGTGCGCGTAGAAGAGATTAAGCGAGCCCACGATATGATTAACCTCTACCGCAAAAAAGGAGCAGAAAATGAAGAAACTGACGAAATTACGCTTGATTAACTGGCACCGATTTCAGGATGAGACCATTGAATTTGCTGAGTCGGTCTTACTTTCAGGTGAAAACGGTGCTGGTAAGACGACCTTACTGGACGCTATTCAGTTTGTCATCACCGGCTCCAAGGCAAATTTTAATAAGGCGGCTCACGAAAAGGGTAAACGCACTTTAGGCAGCTATGTTCGCAGTAAAACAGGCGAAGAAAACAATGCTTATGAGCGTACTGGCGCTATATCTGCCCATATTGCCTTAGAGTTTTTTGATGAGCACACAAAGCGACCTTTTATCGTCGGTACTGTGATGGATTCAGCATCAGAAGAGAAGGAACCCAATGTAGCTTGGTATCTAATGGACAATAAAGAGATAGTAGATGACCTCTTTAAGACGGGAAGAAAGATAAAAAGCATCTCGGAATTCCGTTCTACTAATAAAGGTATTACGACCTTCGCTACGACAATTACCGAAGCTAAAAAACTGATGCTTAATAGGTTTGGTCGTCTAGAGGATAAATTCTTTACACTTATCCCTAAAGCCTTAGCTTTTAAACCTATCCCCAACATCAAAGAATTTGTCGACACCTACGTCTTAGATAAAAAGGATGTAAATATCGATGCC
>CAZXIB010000132.1:0-3253 GCA_964639815.1 uncultured Thomasclavelia sp.
AGGGAAGCTATGTGGACGAAATTTTTGAAAACCTGATGGGTCAAAAATTCTACGACAAACAATACCAATCATAAACCACAATTATAGGGACTAAAAAGCGAAGTGATGAAGGGGCTTCCTTTAGCCCTAATCATTTCGCTTTTGACTTTATTAGCATGTTTTGTCGTCGGTAAAAAGGTGACCTATTTTAGCCAGGTCACCTTGTTTTCTTTACCTCGAACAATCTTTTTGATATTTGCCTTATGGCGATAGATGACAAATATCGCTACCATAAATAGTATTACCACATACACCGCACTATCACTAGTGAGTATAGCGATAATAGCAGCGGCAAGTAGAGCCGTCATACTACTCAGTGACACCATCTTTGTTAGTGTTAATACCAAAAAGAAGATGAGTACGGGATAGACAAAGACAAAGAAGATGTCCATAACACCAAAGATTCCAAGAGCCAGTAAATAGCCAAAGGCACAGGCTACACCTTTGCCACCTTTAAACTGAGCAAATAGGGGAAAACAATGGCCGATAATGACGGCTAGGCCGCCATAGGCGACGGTATATGGTGCGATATTGTGCAGTACTACCATATACAAAAAGGCCTTTAGGGCATCGAGTATGGTTACGGCAATACCAGCCTTCCCACCTAATACTCTACCTGCATTTGTGCCACCTAGGTTACCAGAACCATACTTTCTGATGTCTTTTTTATAGAAGACTTTACCGATGATTAGACCCCAAGGTATAGAGCCAATGATATATCCCACTGCAATCGCAAGGATTGTAATAATAACTTTAAAAAACATGTCCTACCTCCTTTTTCGATTTTACCATAGATAACGTATCTTTTATGGTATAATTCTTTAGTTGCAGGTGATATATGGTAAATAAGTACGATGCAGAAAGTATCAAGATTTTAGAAGGTCTGGAAGCCGTTCGTGTGCGTCCGGGCATGTATATTGGCTCCGTCGATAGTCGTGGTCTTCATCATCTTTTATGGGAGATATTGGATAACGCTATTGATGAGGTTTTAAATGGTTATGGAAGTGAGATAAAGGTCACCATCAATACTGATGGTTCTTGTACCGTTTCCGATAATGGACGTGGTATGCCTTGTGATGTGCATTCATCAGGTAAGTCGGCATTAGAAGTTATTTTTACAGTCTTACACGCTGGTGGTAAGTTCAATGATGGTGCTTATAAGACGGCAGGTGGTCTGCATGGCGTTGGTGCCTCTGTCGTCAACGCTCTTAGCGAATATGTCGATGTCGATGTTTTTCGTGATGGCAAACACTATCATATGCATTTTTCTGATGGTGGTAAGAAGGCCTCAAAACTTGAAATAAAGGGCAATTCCAATAAAAGAGGTTCGACTGTCACTTTTAAACCTGATAAGCGTATCTTTTCTGTTACGGACTTCAACATCGAGACTATCACAACCCACGTCCAACAAGAAGCATTTCTTCTAGCCGGGGCGAAGTTAGTTGTTGAGGATAAGATTGGCGGCCATACTTATACCTATGAGTATCCTGATGGTCTTAAAGATTTCATAAACTACATCAATGAAGATAAGAAATGCCTACATGAGCCCGTCGTTATACACAAGGCCATAAACGACATAGATGTAAATATCGCCTTTCAATATACTGATTCATACCAAGAGAATACTTTCTCCTTTGTAAATATGGTTCAGACTATAGATGGTGGTACCCACGAAGTCGGTTTTAAGACAGGCTTCACTAAGGCCATAAATGACCACGCTAGGTCAGAGGGCTTTCTCAAGGAAAAGGACAAGAACTTTGAAGGCAGTGACGTCCGGGAAGGTTTAACGACTATCATATCCTTATCAATCGGGGAGAATAAGCTCCAATTTGAAAGCCAAAGCAAAGGAAAGCTCGGTACCCCTGAAGCCAAGACGGTTACTGAGGCGGTAATAAGCGAGCAGCTTACCTACTTCTTAAAAGAGCACAAGGCTATTGCCGAAAAAATTATCGCTAAGATTCAAAGTGCGAGAGCAGCTCGCGAGGCTGCTCGCAAGGCTAAAGAAGAGTCTAGAAAGGGACGTCGTAACGATAAGAAGTCGGAAAGAGTCTTAAGTGGTAAGCTAGCTAATGCCCAAAGTAAGGATGCCAAAAAGCTTGAACTTTTTTTGGTTGAGGGTGATTCCGCTGGCGGTAGTGCTAAAAAGGGTCGTGATGCCAAGTATCAAGCTATCTTGCCTTTGCGCGGCAAGGTACTAAATACCGAAAGAGCTTCAATTTCTGATATTGAACACAACGAAGAGCTCAATACCATCATTCATGCGATTGGCGCTGGTGCAGGAAGTAACTTTGATGTCAAAGATATAAATTACGACAAGATTATCATCATGACCGATGCCGATACTGATGGCGCCCATATTCAAGTTTTACTTTTAACTTTCTTTTATCGTTATATGCGTGAACTTATTGAGACTGGTCACGTGTACATCGCTACACCACCCCTTTATGGCCTAAAAAAGAATAAGACTATTCACTATGCCTATGACGATGAAGAATTAGAAAAGCTCAGGGCTACTCTTGGTAAAGGTGAACTCAAGCGTTATAAGGGCCTTGGCGAAATGAACGCTGATGAACTTTGGGAGACCACTATGGATCCTACAACGCGAACACTTGTCCAAGTGACAATTGATGACGCGACAGCTTGCGAAAGAAGAGTATCGGTTTTGATGGGTTCTAAAGCTGACCTAAGAAGAGAATGGATTGATAAGAATATCGACTTTACATTAGAAGAAAGCTATCAGGTGACAAATGGCTAAAAAGACAGTAATTGAAGATAAATCGAAAAAGTTAGAGTTGGGTCTTGACTGGTTGATGTCAGACCGTTTTGGGCGCTATTCCAAATACGTCATTCAAGAAAGAGCCTTGCCTGATGGAAGGGATGGTTTAAAGCCTGTTCAAAGGCGCATTCTTTATGCCATGTGGCAGGATGGCAATACCTATGATAGGCAACATCGTAAGAGTGCCAAGGCAGTAGGTTATATTATCGGCTATTATCACCCCCATGGTGATACATCGGTTTATGATGCCATCGTCAGACTATCCCAAGATTTTAAGATAAATATTCCCCTTATCGAGATGCAGGGCAATAATGGTTCTATTGACGATGATCCACCAGCTGCCATGCGTTATACGGAAGCTCGTTTAGCTAAGATAACACAAGAGCTACTTACCGATATCGATAAGGAATGTGTCAACTTTACTAATAACTACGATGA
>CAZXIB010000133.1:0-3223 GCA_964639815.1 uncultured Thomasclavelia sp.
TTGACATCAATACAGCCGACGTCAGACATTTTGATATCTGGGATGACAGGTAAGGCGATGGTCGCAATCCTGAGTAGGGGATTCTCTTGCGTCATGCCAAGGGCCCTATCAGCTTCTTTCATCTTCTCAATATCTAATTGCATCTCTTCAGCACTCTTAAGTGACATGAGGCCAGCTAGAGGCAATGATAGTGTATATAGAGTCTCGCCCTTTAAAACGGCACTCATACCACCATTAGCTTCTTTGATATTCATAGCGACCTTGTAAGCGTCACTTGGATTATCATAAACGATAGCTAGGTTGTGACTGTCATGAGAAACTGTAGAACCTAAGGCACCATGTTTCATGCCAAAGTTCTTAAGAACATGTAGCGCCATATTGCCACGACCATATCTATTGCATATTGCAACAAACATATAACCATCAGGCAAGATAAGCTTGCCATCTTCGACCTTGACAGTGACTTGCTCAAGGCGAGTTGTAGAGACGGTCTCCTTGTTGTAGACCATGACATTTATTGTCACTTCCCCATTTTTAATCGGTGCCTTAATGATAAAGTCTTGCTCGGATAAGTCGCTACGCAAGTCAACAGTATTAGTCTTCTCTTCCTCCGTAAGCTCATGGCTAACTTCTACAAGTAGCTTATGTCCTTCCGCTACCTTCTGGCCCATGTAGAAGACCATTGAAGGGTCGATGTGCTTTAGCTCATCGATAACTAGGATATCAGCGACAAAGCCCGGAGCAATCGCTCCTAGATTCGTGATTTCAGCCTCTCTTGCAGCATTGAAGGTCGCGCATTTAATAGCTAAGATAGGATCCATGCCCCACTTAATGGCGCTATTGACGACATCATTCATGTGGCCTTGTTTGAGTAAATCATCACACTCTCTATCGTCAGTGCAGAAAGAGAAGGTGTCGTAGAAACTTGTGCCCTTGATGCCATCTAAGACAGCGTGGACATTTCTAGCCATTGAAGAGTCGCGGGCATCAATATACATGCCCATGCGCATTTTATCAAGAGCTTCAGCACTTTCTCTTGTCTCGTGGTCACTATGGGGGCCACCACATAGATAAGCACTCAACTGCTTGCCTGATAGACTTGGTGTATGTGCTTGTAAGTATAGGTTATTATCAAGGGCCTCTTCGATGATATCAAGCATCCACTCTTCCCCATCAATTACAGCAAGATAATCCATGACTTCAGCAAGACCAATAACTCTTTCAAGCTTTGCGAGTTCTCTAATCTCCTCTTTATAAAACTCAGCATTAGCGTACTCTAGGCCACCTTTAACTGATGGCACACTTGAAGGAATGTCAATGAATTGATGCATTGGCAAGCCTTCGGATACAGTGTGCATATACTTGACACCCTTAGTGCCCATGACATTGCCTATCTCATGGGGGTCTGTGATGACGGTAGTTGTGCCCCAGGGAACGACAACCTTGGCAAAGTTATACGGTGTAAGCATGGATGACTCGATGTGGACATGAGAATCGATTAAACCCGGTATCAAATACTTGCCCTTCACATCGATAACTTCCTTTGCAGGTAAATCATCACCCTTGCCTTCATAGGCGACATGACTGATAAAGCCATCCTTGATAAAGACAGAGCCATCTAATATCTCGCCAGTAAAGACATTTACAATCTTTCCACCACTAAGTTTTAGGTCATTAGTGGTTTTGCCCATAGCGGCATCAATTAATGCCTTGCGATTTTTTGGTCTGAATCGATACATTACTCACCCCACGACAAAATATAACAATAATGGAATACAGAGGACATACATAGCAGGATGGACATCGCTGAACTTTCCGGTAATCGCCTTAATGAAGACATGGCCAATGATACCGGCACCAATACCAGCCGCGATACTGCCCATAAAGGTTCCAAACATAATCATAACGAAGGGTCCAAATGACTCAGTGAAGTCACTGAAGTCTATGTCTTTAAAGCCGCTAATCATTAAGAAGCCAACAAAAACTAATGCTGGACCTGTTGCACAATCTGGAATAATCATTACAAGTGGTGATAAAAACATCGCCAAGAAGAAACAAACAGCCGTGACGATGGCTGTAAAGCCGGTTCTTCCGCCCGCTTCGACACCACTAGTGCTCTCGACGTAGGTTGTGATTGTTGTGCAACCAAAAAGAGAGCCAACTACAGTACCAATCGCATCTACTAAGAATGGTTTCTCAATACCTGGTAAATCACCATTTTCGTCTAGCATATTAGCCTTTTTGCCAACACCTAAGACCGTGCCGAGCGTTGAGAAGAAATCACCAAAGAAGGCCACAAAGACTAGGATAACGCCACTAGCCGTCAAAACCCCTTCAAAGCTGATATTGAAGGTGATATTGGCGAGATTGCCAAAATCAGGGATGGCTACAATAGCTTCAGGTGCTGAAGTGATGCCAAAAGGGATGGCTAATACTGTAATGACGATGATACCGATAAGGATGGCGCCTTTTACTTTATAGGCCGTAAGAGCCGCGATTAGCAGTAAGCCCACAAGACCTAATAAAACAGAAGTATCAGTGAAGTCGCCCATCGCAAGACCAGAACTAAAATCACAGATACCAGCACTATCTAAGCCCAGATAGGCAATAAAAAACCCGATACATGCGGATATGGATACCTTAATATTCTTAGGTATCATTCTTACAATCAAATCTCTTATACCAAAGACAGATAGTACGACGAAGATGATACCACTAATTAGGATTACCCCCATAATCGAGCCAAAGGATAGTTCACCACTTTGAACCATAGCGCCTAGTAAGAAGTTTGTCCCCATACCAGTCGATAGAGCAAAAGGCATATTAGCGTATAACCCCATCAACAGTGTGATGACACACGACACCAGAGCGACCATGACCATTACAGCATCCTTGGTAATCAAGACCCCGGCAACATCGACCAGTTCAGTGCTCGAACCTATCATCGAGGTCGGTTGGACAATCAAGACATAAGCCATGGTCATGAAAGTCGTCAGTCCGGCGACGACTTCAATGCCTAAAGTCGTCCCTTTTTCGCGGAACTTAAAAAACTTTTCTAACATTCTATTCCTCCATTTATTCATCAACAGCATCATCGACAAATAAATGAATTTGTCATAGTATCTAGTTTACGGCTAGATGTAGAAACTACTCCCCTTATTGGAGTATTATATGACACCATTGACATGTCAATTCTACTTTCGACATCCCAAAAACACAATAG
>CAZXIB010000134.1:0-3179 GCA_964639815.1 uncultured Thomasclavelia sp.
CTTTAGCGGAAGCGGAACTACAGGCATTGCCGCCAACCTTTTAGGGCGCAAGTTTGTAGGGATTGAAAAAGAGAATGAGTTTGTGCAAATGTCCATTAAAAGGAAGTGCGAGCTAGACGCCAATCGCCTTGACATAGAATCGCGGATTAAGGATTTGGCGTATATTGCGGCAGATGAGGGCTTGAGCTTCGGGTTTTAGAGCTTGAAGGGCAGGGGGCAAGATGAGTGGCTTTGAGTCACTCTGCTTGCTTTTGCCCTATATTAGCGCTACTGAGAGCGGCTAACGCGCTCGGCAAGCGTTATGCTCATGCGCATGGTTTCCCGGCCGCGCAGCACTTCAAGCGGGACAGCCTCGCCCGGCTTCTTGTCCTCAAGCGCCGAGTAGTAGTCGGCAAGAGAGTCTATCCTTTGCCCGTTAATCGAGGTGATAATGTCCCCGCCAATGTAGATGACAGAGGAGTTGCGCCTCGAGCCATAACGCACGGCCGTAGCCCCGCCCCTAAGCCCCGCCTTTTCGGCGTTGCTGCCGCTCGCGACGCGCGAAACCAAAAGCCCCTTGCTTACATTGAGCCCCGCGTAGCGCGCAATGGACGCGTTAAGCTGCACAAGCTCCGCGTCAATGCCGCCGCGCCGCACCTCGCCGTACTGGATAAGCTCCGCAACGACGCGGCGCGCGGTGTTTACGGGGATAGCAAAGCCTATGCCGGCTGAGCTGCCCGACGTTGAGTAAATCATCGTGTTGATGCCAATCATCCTGCCGCGCGTGTCAAGGAGCGGACCGCCCGAATTGCCTGGGTTTATGGCGGTGTCGGTCTGGATCATGTCCTTTATTATCGTGTTGGACTGGGACTTTATAGGCCGCCCCAGCGCCGAGACAATGCCCGTCGTGAGCGTCCTGTCAAGGCCGAAGGGGTTGCCAATGGCGAGCACCTTTTGCCCCACCTTTAGCGTAGAGGAGTCTCCGTAGGGAATCGTGCGCAGCCTTGCGCCCCGCTCCGGCTCAAACTTGATGACGGCAATGTCGTTTTCCTTGTCTACGCCTACAACCTTCGCCTCGTACTGGCTACCGTCATGCAAGGAGACAATTATGCGCACCGCGTCGGAGATTACGTGCCGGTTTGTGAGCACATAGCCCCTCTCGTCAATAATCGACCCTGAGCCCGTGCCCCCCTCTTGCGGCACCGGCTCCAAAAACCAGTTTATGCCGAGCATCTCCGTTGTAATGTTTACGACAGCCTCATTCGCCTGCTCGTAGACGGAAATGTTTTGAAGCTCTTCCTGCGTGTAGCTTACATCGCCGGAGGCGGCGTTAAAGGCGTAAGCCCCCGAAGGGGTGCCGCCTGAGTCAACAACGTATAGCTCATCGCCATAAAGCTCGCTCTCGGCGCTTTCGGCCGCCGCTCCCATGCGCGGCGCAACCGCACGCCATACCGCGCTCCCTGCGTAAATCGCTAGGCTAAGCGCGCAGCACGCAAAAACTACAATCCACGCAACCTGTTTTTTGCTGTATAATCGCATCCTGCCCCTCTAGCCTATAAGTTACTCACTTCTAGGATTTAGGGCAATGCCTGGCATTAGCGCGCGCGGCACAAATCGCAAGTACTTAAACGGGTGAATGTCCAAAACATTAGCATGCCAGCCGTCCAAGCCGTTAGTGTCAATCACATTGACGGCGGGGTTATGCGAAAGCGGCAGGACAACCCCCTCGTCAAGCAAAAGCTGCTCGGCCTCCGCAAAAAGCTCAAAGCGCTTTTCGGCATCGCTTTCGCCTGCGGCATCAACAACTAGCTTTTCAAAGCGCGCGTTTTGCCAGCCTGAATCATTTAGGTTTGACGCGGGGCGAAACATTTCCAAAAAGGCTATCGGGTCAGCAAAGTCCCCAATCCACGAGGTAACGCCCACCGTGTAGCCGTCATCGCGAAGCTGCTTGTAGTAGAGCGATGAGGCTTCAGCCCGCTTTTCCACAACAAAGCCCAGCTCCTCCCATGCGCTTTTAAGGAGCTCGGTTTTCTCTTCATAATGCGAAGATTCAGGATAAAAGATAACAATCGACCCCTCGCTTGCGGGATCATCAATGCCCGCCTCGCGCAAAAGCTCTGCCGCCCGTTCCCTGTCATGAGAGACAACGCCTTCAATTTCCGGGTAGCCTACAATGGGAAAAATGAGCGTCGTAGCGGGGATAAGATAGCCCGACCGCAGTTCCGCCCAAGGCGCCGCAAGCAAAAGGGCCTTTCTCACCGCCGCATTCCTAGCCGCCCCTTGCGTTGCCTTAAAGAAAAAATACTCGGTAGAGAACATCGGCGTTATGGAAATCGCCGAGTAGTCAATAAGTCGCTCTAGCGACAAGCCGCCCGCGAGCCACTGCACTGACCCCTGATTAAAGAGGATTGTCGCTTCTTCGGCATCTTCCATCAGAAGAAATTTAATAGAAGGAAGATAAACGTTCTCGCTGTCCCAGTAATGCTCATTTTTTTCTAAGACAATCTCGTTGCCAGAAGCAATTTGCACTCTAAAAGGACCTGATGAGTAAGGAATAAAGACTTCCCCCGTGTCAAGCTCGAAGGCGCGCCCCCTTTCTGGGTGGATAGCTCCAAAGGCGTGGTGGCAAAGAATGCGGTCAAAGTGTGCTGTAGGAGCTACAAGCTCAACCTCAAGCGCACGCTTGCCCTTTGCGCGGATTTCGGGGAGAAGGCGGGATGCGCCAGTGCGGTACTCCCTTCCTCCCTTCACGCAGTCGAGCATGGAGGCGTAAGGCGCGGCATTGCCATGCCGCAAAAGCGAAAGCCACGAGGCGCGGATTGTCTCGGCTGTAATCGGCGCGCCGTCCTCAAACGCCGCCCCCTCCCTTATTTGGAATGTCCAAAGAAGGCCGTCATCGCTTACCGTGTAGGAGGCGGCAAGCGCCGGCACGGGCTCAAGCGTTACGGGGTCGTAAGAGAAAAGGCCCTCGATGAGCGCGGTGAGCATTTGCGCCTCGTCAGCGTTATAGGCTGTGTGCGCGTCAAGGTCAGGCGCATGCCCGGAAAACGCCACGACAAACTCCCGCTGCGGATAAGCCTCTTGCGCCGCGGCTCCTTGCGCAAAGCTAAAAAAGGCGAGCGCAAAAAAACTTGCGGCCGCCGCGAAAATGTCGCGCCTGTGTTTCATCCTATGCCAAGCCTTTTAAGCTGCTCCTTCTC
>CAZXIB010000135.1:0-3108 GCA_964639815.1 uncultured Thomasclavelia sp.
CCTCCCGAGCCGGGGCTAACTCCTCCCGAACCGCAGATCGCGAGCACCCCGCCGCCCATGCGGGTCGCCGGCCGCGCGGCCTTCGCCCGAGCGGCGGCCTTCGCCCGGGCGGCCTATGCGAGCTCGAGGCCCACGGGGCAGTGATCCGACCCCATGACCTCGCTGTAGATCGACGCTGTGCGCACGCGGTCGCGCAGCGCCTCGCTCACGAGGAAGTAGTCGATGCGCCACCCCGCGTTGTTCTTCCGCGCGTTGAACCGGTAGCTCCACCACGAGTACGCCCCCGTGGCGTCGGGATGCAGCAGCCGGAACGTGTCGACGAACCCCGCGTCGAGCAGCTCGTCGAACTTGCCGCGCTCCTCGTCGGAAAACCCCGCGTTGCCGCGATTGGGGCCGGGGTTCTTCAAGTCGATCTCGTTATGGGCGACGTTGAAGTCGCCGCACATGACGACGGGCTTCGGCGCCGCCTTCTGCGCGCCGACAGGCAGGCTTCCCGCCTCGAGCCCGCGGCAGAAGTCGCGGAAGGCATCGTCCCACTGCATGCGATGGTCGATGCGAGCGAGCTCGTTTTGGGCGTTGGGCGTGTATACGTTGACGAACCACAGCTCCGGCAGTTCGAGCGCGACGATGCGGCCTTCCGTGTCGAGGCGTGCATCGCCGAGCCCGTGGAGAGCCTGAAGCGGCTCGTGCTTCGTGAACACCGCCGTGCCGGAATAGCCCTTCTTCTCGGCGTAGCTCCAAAAGTCGAAATACCCCGGCAGATCGAGGCTGATCTGCCCCTTTTGCAGCTTCGTCTCCTGCAGAGCGAACATATCGGCGCCGAGTTCGGCGAACACGTCCTCGAAGCCCTTCTTCATCGCGGCGCGCAGGCCGTTCACGTTCCAAGAGACGAATTTCATCGGAAAAGCCTTTCCGTCGCCGAATTATCGAGGCCCAGTATACGGCAAGGCCCGCGAGCGCATGTCGCGAGCCTTGCCATTCGACCAAAGGGTCACCCGGAAGTCGGGGGCGCGCCGCCCCCCCGCCGCCTCCGCGCCGCCTCCCCGCTGCCTCCGCGCCGGAGGCTATGCGCGGTGCGGGCGAGACTCCTTCGAAGCGCCGCTCATGTCCGCAACCATCTTGTCAGCCGCGCCGCAGCCGGAACATCCGGAGCACCCTCCGCGCGCGCAGCCGGACTCGCCGCAACTGTCGCCGCAGTCGCACAGACCGCGACCCGCAAGGCGACGAATCGCCCACACCACCCATGCGACGATGAGCGCCAGAACGGCGATCGTCGGCAGGTTGATCTCGAACGGCAGCATAGCCGGCGCCTCCTTCTCGTTCGACGTTCGACCCCAAGCAACTCCCGAAAGACCCGCACGGACTCACCATAGGCGCGGGGCGGGTCCTGTCTTGGGCAGACGCCTCCCACGCCCATTCGTCCTCCGGGCGGCGGGCACCCCCTCGGCCGCGCCACAGAACCCGCAGGCCGCGCCGGGCGGCAAGGCGCCTGCATCCCCCGCGAACCGCGCGCTACGCTGCGTTCTTCTCCGCGACGGGCAGCGTCCCTTTGCCCTTGTCGTCGTATTTCGGCATAGGTCTAAACAGCTGGAACAGAATGGCCGCGAGGATCACGATGGCGACGAGCGTCCAGAAGTTGAAACCCACCTCTCCGGTCGCCAGACCCACGAACTGGTAGAGCATCATGCCGACGAGCCAGCCGAACGCCGTCATGTAGCCGATGGCCGCCCACGTCCACTTCGCGCTCATCATTTGGCGGCGAATCGTGCCGATGGCGGCGAAGCACGGCGCGCACAGCAGGTTGAACGCGCAGAACGCCACGATTGCCGCCGAGCCGCCGCCGAGCATTGCGGCGAAACCTTGCCACAGCGTCGGATCGGTCTCGCCGAGCTCGCCGAGCTGCGTGAGGATGCCGACGGTCGCGACGACGTTCTCCTTGGCCACAAGACCCGTGATCGCCGTGACGGCGGCCTCCCAGCTGCCGAAGCCCAACGGAATGAACAGCCACGCAAGCACATTGCCGAGGCCGGCCATGACGCTGTAGTCAAGATATCCGTCCATCTCGGCATCGAGCAGGCCGAACTGGCCTTCGTACATGCCGAAGTTCATGAGGAACCAAATGACGATCGTCGACAGGAAGATGATGGTACCGGCTTTGACGACGTAGCTCTTCACGCGCTCCCACATGGAAAACAGCACGCTCTTGACGGTCGGAACATGGTACTGGGGCAGCTCCATGACGAACGGGGTCGCCTCGCCGGCAAAGGCCTTGAGCTTTTTGAGCATGATGCCCGACACGATGATCGCGATGACGCCGAGGAAGTAGAACATCGGAGCAACCCACCAGGTCGCCTCCGAGTCGCCTCCGGCAAGGGCGCCGAACACGAGCGCGATGATCGGCATCTTCGCGCCGCAGGGGATCATCGTCGTCGTCATGATGGTCATGCGGCGATCGTTTTCGTTCTCGATCGTCTTGGTCGACATCACGGCCGGCACGCCGCAGCCCGAGGCGATGAGCATCGGGATGAAGCTCTTGCCCGACAGGCCGAAACGGCGGAAGATGCGGTCCATGATGAAGGCGACGCGCGACATATAGCCGCACAGCTCGAGAATGCCGAGCAGCAAGAACAGGATGATCATCTGCGGAATAAAGCCGATGACCGCGCCGACGCCGGCGACGATGCCGTCGACAACGAGGCTCTGAACCCAGGCGGCGGTACCCGCCGACTCAAGTGCATCGGAGATGATCGGCGTAAGACCGGGAATCCACAGGCCGTAGTCGCTCGGATCGGGCTCTTCGACCTCAAGGGCGGCCTCGAAGTCGGCGGCGGCCACCATCGTAACCTCGCCGCTCTCTTCATCCTCGATCTCGGCGACCAATCCTGCCTCATCGGCTTCTTCCACGAATGCGGTGATAGCGGCTTCATCAGCAGCCGTCGGTTCCTCGGCCTCGATCGCCGCCGTCACGTCCTCGGTGTCGAGGCCCTCTTCGTCGGCAGCCTCAAGGTATGCCTCGATGTTTGCCTGCTCGCCTTCCCATTCCTCAACAGCTTCGTCGTAGGCGTCGCCGCCCGTGTAGAGCCAGCCGTCGCCCGAGATGCCGTCGTT
>CAZXIB010000136.1:0-3102 GCA_964639815.1 uncultured Thomasclavelia sp.
GAGATAAACGCGCAAAAGACGGCAAAGTGTGAATATGAACATCTACTTGAGATAGCTGATAACTATCCCAAATATGTCCTTACAACAGATGAATTCGCAGGCGGCAATTTCAAAGGCGTCAAGACCATGCATATAGCCGATTTTCTGCTCAGTTTGGAGTATTGAAATCAAAGGAAGTTTTATGTCTATCGTCAAAGAAGTATTCAATAAGGTGCGTTGTGACTATAAGGCCTTAGAAGACTATGGCTTCATAAAGGTCGAAGATGTCTATGTCTACAAGAAAGAATTTATGCCAGGCTTTGAAGCGGTAATTACTGTCATTGATAGCACTAATGTCTCTATTAAAGTTTTTGACATGGATATGGACGAGGAATTCTTAGGTCTTGATGTCATGGGTCAGACAGGTTCCTTTGTCTCTTCGCTCCGTTTTCATCTTAGGGAGTTATTAGAAGATATCAAGGACAAGTGCTTTACACCAGTCTTGTTTATAGGTGCGCAAGCTTATCGAATAGCTAAGGTAATAATGGATGAATATGGCGATGTGCCCGACTTTCCCTTTTCCAGAAAGCCCAATGAAGATTCCATCGTCTTTAGACGTGACAAGACAACTAAGTGGTATTGCCTGTTCATGCGACTACCATATAAGAAATTAGGCGAAGACAAAGACGAAGAAGTCGATATTATTAATCTCAAGGGCGATGCTGAAATGATACCGGAATTACTAAAAGAGCCGGGTTTCTATCCCGCCTATCACATGAATAAGAAGCACTGGTTTACCATCACCTTGGATGATAGGGTTGATGATGAAAAGATTTTGTCTCTTGTAGCTGCTAGTAGAGAAAGTATCGGCACTAAATTTAAAGCTTGGATATTTCTGTGTCCCAAGTATATCCTTGAAAAAGGCTTAAATGAAGATGAAGAGGTCATCCTCTCAAACGCACCAAAGTCAGTTAAACTAGGCGACAGAATTTACATATACCAAGGAGGAGAAATAAAGGCACTAACACATGAACTAGTCGTCTTAAAACATCATGGAAGTGAGGTTATAACCAAGGTAGTAAGACCATTACCTAAAGATGCCTTTACCTACGCTAAGCTCAATGAATATGGCATCTATTACTTAGAAGCTACTATGCGTATGCCAGATGAGTTACTGCGGAGTATAAAGGAGTATGAACGTAAGTTGAAGTAGTAAGCCCATTATTGAACTTCGTTCAGGGACTTGTTTTAATAGGTTTAAAAAGAAAGGAAATTTATGAATTTACGATTAGTAAGAGCAGACCTATCTTATGAAAAAGAGATAGTGGATATGTTAAAGGAATGGGAAGCGTATAATATAGAACATCCAGAAGCCAATAAATCACCCGGAGCTATCTTTGAAGACTATAGTGATTTTAATAGCTATATAGAAGTACTAGAAGCGAAGTCTCGTCCTGGTCTTGTCGACAGTACGACTCTCTTTTGTCTTGATGAAGATAGAAACATCATGGTTGGTGCCATTGATATCAGACACGAGCTGAATGAGCATTTGGCTAAGTATGGTGGTCATATTGGCGATGGCATAAGGCCAAGTGAGAGGCGTAAGGGTTACGCTACAGCGATGATAGGTCTAGGTCTTAAAGAATGTAAGAAGCTAGGCCTAGATAGAGTCTTATTAATCTGTGATAAGGATAATATTGGCTCAGCTAAGTCCATTCAGAATAATGGTGGAATCCTCGATAGTGAAGATGTTCATGAAGGCAAAGTCATTCAACGTTATTGGATAGATATAGAATAGGTAAGACTTTGAAGGGCAATAGTCAACACAAAGAAAGGGATTAATTCATGAGATTCACATTAGAAAAGCCTGCTTTAGTTAAAGAGGCGATAGCGGCACAAGAGGGAAAGGGTGCACTTGGAGAGATTGGTACATTCATACTGGTCTTTTTGATGATAACACTAGGAGAAATCATCCTTATGTTTCCATTTGCACTGATACTGACATTATCAAATTCTACTGCTATCTTAGATTTTTTTGGCATATCTATAGTTACGGAAGAAGATGCATTGTATTTCGCCTTTTCGCTTGAGGAAGTCTTGGCGGCAGGAGAGAAGTCGGCTTACTTACTAGTAATGTCTCTATTTTTGACAATAGCGATGATTGTGGTCGTCATTTACTATTGTAAAAAGCGGCAAAAAAGAAGTCTTCGAACACTGGGCTTTGTAAAAGAGAATGCGGGAAAAGAGTATCTAAAGGGTCTAATCTTTGGGTTTTTGATGTTTTCGGGTGCTGTTTTAATCTGCGTCATCACTGGGGCTATGGAAATTGAAGGATTGTCGCAAAACTTTGTGCCTTTGCTATTTGTTATTTTCGTTATTGGCTTTCTAATTCAAGGCATGGCTGAGGAGGTGATGATGCGCGGGTACTTTTTGGTATCTTTTGCAAGACGCCATTCTGTCATGGCGGCAGTGATGGCTAATTCTTTACTGTTTTCGGTATTACATTTGTTCAATAGTGGCATTAGCCTTTTAGCTTTAGTAAATTTAACGCTGTTTGGGATTTTTGCATCTATATACTTTGTGAAAAGCGAGAATATCTGGGGTGTTGGCGCTCTGCACTCTATGTGGAATCTTGTACAGGGAAATATCTATGGAGCTCAGGTCAGTGGCACATCAACGTACTGTTCGGTGTTTTCTAGCAGTCTAGTAGAGGGAATGGAACTAATAAATGGTGGGGCCTTTGGCTTAGAAGGGGGTCTTGCCGTTACATTCGTTCTAGTTATAGGTATACTTATCTTGTTTTGGCGCTATCAAGCAGCTTTAAAAGTGAGTAATTGACATTGTCTATGAGAAGTCTTTGATGACTGGCATAGTCGAAATTGGAGATTTATAGTGACATTTTAGAAAAGAATGCCATTGCTACACTAGTAGTCGATGCCGGAAATGACATCCCGAAGAGCAATTAGATATAAAGATTGTCCTAGTTATCGAGTTAGAATTGCAAAAGTGTAGTATTAGAAATCGTCCTCTAATCGCTACACTTATTTTATGAAACGCAGTAAGAAGGTAGACTGGGTTATTGTCCTTTATAGAAAATATATCGATATAAGTGATTTGTTGTCT
>CAZXIB010000137.1:0-3095 GCA_964639815.1 uncultured Thomasclavelia sp.
CCCCAGCGAGAATCTTTATGGGCGATAGTGGTTCTTTGGCTATCGGTGCTCTATTTGCCGCTACAGCAATCGCCCTAAAAAGAGAACTCTTATTACTAGTAATAGGTGGTGTCTTTTTTATAGAGATGCTATGTGTCACTATCCAACAGATTGCCGTTAGAGTCTTTCATAAACGTGTCTTCTCATATACGCCTATTCACTATGCCTTTTTACTAAAGGGTAAAAAGGAGAAGTCTGTCGTTATTGGCTTTTATCTTTTGCAAGCTCTTTTATCACTACTTGGTCTAATCATAGGAGTTTTATAGTGCGATATCTAGTCATTGGTGCCGCTAAAAGTGGCACAGCGGTAAGCAAACTTCTAGCTAGTAATGGTAACGAAGTATGGCTTACCGATAAAAATGCTATAGCAGAGAAAGAAGAACTTAGTACTTTAGGCATAAAGGTCTATGATAATGGACATCCTGATATCCTTTTTGATACTAACTTTGATGTCATCGTTAAAAACCCAGGTATTAAGTATGATGTTCCTTTAGTAAAACACTTCTTAAAATTAGGCATACCTATCATCAATGAGATTGAAGTTGCCTTATCTTATGCCCCTAATTATAGGTATGGTGCCATAACTGGTACCAATGGTAAGACCACTATAACGACTATACTAGGCGAACTATTAAAGAAAGGTAATAGAGATAGCTATACCTGTGGCAATATTGGCTTACCAATAAGTGACATTGTCTTAAAAGAAGGTGATAGAGATATTAACCTTGCCATAGAAATAGCGGCTTTTCAACTTATTGGCTGCCCTAGCTTTCATCCTGTCGTCAGTGTATGTACTAATCTAAGTCCTGACCATCTTGACTACTTCGAAAGTCTAGAGGCTTATTATAAAGCTAAGATGCTCATATATAAGAATCAGAGAGAAGATGATTGGTTTATCCTCAATGTAGATGATGAAATGCTTATAAAGTATGCAAAAGAAGTACCCTGTAAGATAATTACCTGTAGCACAGAAAAGGAAGCTGACCTCTGTGTCCGCGATGAAGTAGTATATCTATTTGATACACCATTATTCGTAGCTACTGACCTAAAAATACCAGGCAAGCACAACCTAAAGAATGCCATGATGGCAGCTGCTATGGCCTATAAGATGGGTGTAAAACCCGAAGACATAAAACAAGTACTATCAAACTTTACTGGTGTAAGACACCGTTTAGAGTATGTAGGAAAGATAAATGGCGTTAGCTACTACAATGACTCCAAAGGCACCAATCCTGCCGCTGCTAAAGTCGCTCTAGAAGCCTTTGATGAGGTCATTATTTTAGCTGGTGGCTATGATAAAAAGACAGGCTTTGACGAAATAATGCCATATCTAAATCGCATCAAGAAGATGTATGTCTATGGAGCTACTAAAGATAAGCTCAAGGCCATATATCCTGAAGCTGTTGTCTGTAAAGACCTCAAAGAGGCGACGATACGCGCTAAAGATGAAGCAAAAGAAGGCGATATAATACTACTATCGCCAATGTGTGCCTCTTGGGATCAGTTTAAAGACTATGAAGAAAGGGGAGATTTCTTTGTCGACCTTGTTGAAACATTCAAAGCTTGAAGATACTTATGACATTATAAGAGATGGTACATTCGCTGAACGTTTAAATGCCTTTTATCGTGATATAGACCTAAGTGAATTAGAGGCTACAGGAAATATAAGAATAGAGGGGCCAATCATAGATGAACTAGATAATGAGCTTTTTAATATGGCAGGTAAGCGTGTACTAGTCGTCAGTGACTATGATGCCGATGGCATAATGGCTTTAAGCATCTTCTTAAGACTATTAGACCATCTACACATCGAACATAAGTACTTTATCCCTTCCCGCAGCAAAGATGGCTATGGCCTAAACGACAAGATTGTTGATACAGCTATTGCCTATAACTTTGACTACTTAGTAACGCTAGATACTGGCATAATGGCTAAGAAAGAAATAAATAGAGCCAAAGAAGCAGGTATGAAGGTCATTATTATTGACCATCATATCTATGATGAACTACCTAAGGCTGATGTGATAGTCCATCCGAACTTACTCGACTACTATCATCATGATATGTGTACCGCTGGCTTGGTATATAGCATAAGCCAAAGATACTACGAAGACCCCTATAGTCTAGTCTTAGCGATGATTGGCACAGTCGCTGATGTCGTACCCGTCTTTAGAGCTAATCGTGAGATTATTAAAAGTGGTCTTAAGATGCTTAATAGTGACAACAAACTAGCCACCAATATCAAGGCCTTATATAAGGGCCAAGTCCTAAATAGCGAGGATGTAGCCTTTAAGATAGCGCCAAAGATAAATGCTTTATCGCGCCTAGACCCGCTTATTAACGTCAATACCGTCATACCTTATTTTAAAAGTGGTAAGTATGATGCTAATACAGCTACTACCATCATGCAGATAAATGAGATGCGCAAAGAAAAGACGGAGGTCATGCTTAAAAAGGCTAGAGATTTAGTAAGTGATGAACCATTTCTTATTATTGAAAGTTCTGACTTTTTAGAAGGGCTGTGTGGTATAGTCGCAGGCAAACTCGCTGAAGAGCATAAGAAGCCCTGTTTAGTCCTAGCAGCAACCGACAATATTTATAAGGGTTCAGGACGCGTTAGTTTTGATTTTGATATTTATTCCTACCTAAACAAGCACAAAGACCTCTTTTTAACCTTTGGCGGTCACAAGCGAGCCGTTGGCTTATCTATTGATGAAGCAGGTCTTGTGGCTTTAAAAGAGCTTACTAAAGAGCTAAAGTATAGTTATAGTCAGCCACGTGATACCATCATCTATATAAGTGAGGAAGACTTGACCGCCAGCAATATGAACTTACTTTTAAATTACGAACCCTTTGGCGAAGGACTAAGACGACCTATCTTTTATCTCGATAGACCATCTATTAAATCTTCTTTTCTTATCAAGGGGCTATATCCTAAGTTTTATCTAGAGGGTGGTACTGAACTTTTTAGTTTCAACAAAGAGCATTATGGCCAAGATATACAAGGCGCTATTGGTACCCTATCTATCAACATGTCTCATAAAATATCGATGTCG
>CAZXIB010000138.1:0-3024 GCA_964639815.1 uncultured Thomasclavelia sp.
CGCCCGCCTTGCTCCGATGCGGAAGTTTCGCTATCTTTGCCGTATGAAAAGCACCCTAACCCGCACAAACACCATGAAGCATCGTTTCCCACTGCTCCCCGCCCTCCTCTGCGCCCTGTGCCTCGCGGCCTGCCGGCAGGGTGCAGAGCACTACCTGATAGGCGTGTCGCAGTGCAGCGACGACGACTGGCGCACACAGCTTAACAACGAGATACTGCGCGAGGCGCGGTTCTACCCCGGCATCGCCGTGGAAATCCGCTCCGCCAACGACGACAGCGACCGCCAACGACGGCACATCGGCGAGCTGGTGGACATGGGGGCGGACTTGCTCATTGTGGCCCCCAACGAGGCGGACGATGTGTCGCCGGCCATCGAGGCGGCCTACCGCAAGGGCATCCCCGTGGTGCTTGTGGACCGCCGCACGCGCTCGGCGCTGTGCACCGCCTACGTGGGGGCCGACAACTACGAGATCGGACGGCGGGCGGGCAACTACATCGTCAGTCGCCTGCAGGGGCGGGGGCTTGTGGTGGAGATTACGGGCCTGTCGGCCTCCATGCCTGCCATCGAGCGGCATCGGGGGCTGGCCGACGTGCTGGAGGATGCGCCGGGCATAGTGCAGGCGGCCCGGGTGGATGCCGGCTGGGGGGAGGAGCGGGCCGAGGCGGTGTTCGACTCGCTGCTTGCCCGGCACCCGCGCATAGACCTGGTGTTCGCGCACAACGACCGCATGGCGGCCGGTGCCCGCAGGGCGGCCCGGCGGCACGGGCGGGAGCGGGAGATGCTCTTCATAGGGGTGGATGCCCTCTCGGGCGAAGGACGGGGCGTGGACTTAGTGAGCAAGGGGCTGCTGGACGCCACCTTTATCTATCCCACCGGGGGCGACAGGGTGATGCAAGTGGCTATGGACATACTGCAGGGGCGGCCCCACGCGCGCGAAGTGCTCCTGTCCACCGCACTGGTCAACCGCGACAACGCGCACGTGCTGCAAATGCAGCGGGCACACATCAGCGAACTCGACGGCAAGATCGAAACACTCAACCAACAGCTCGATGCCCACCTGATGCGCTACTCGCTGCAGCGCGTGGTGCTGGTAACGTGCTGCATCATCCTGGTGCTCACCATGGCACTGCTCTTCTTTGTGGTGCGCGCCTTCTACACCAAGAAGCGCATGAACGCCGAACTGAGCCGCCGGCAACAGACACTGGAGGAGCAAAAGGCACAGTTGGAGCAACAGCGCGATCAGCTCATTGAGCTCTCCCGACAATTAGAGGAGGCTACCCATGCCAAGCTGGTCTTCTTTACCAACATATCGCATGACTTCAGGACGCCGCTCACCCTCATAGCAGACCCTGTGGAGCAACTGCTCGCCACCGCGCCGCCCGATGGCCCGGCCCGTCCGCTCTTGATGCTGGTGCGGAAAAACGTGCGCATCCTGCTTCGGCTGGTAAACGACATACTGGATTTCCGGAAGGTGGAAAACGGGCGCATGGACTTCCGTCCCGAGCCTTTCGACCTGAAGGCGGCTTGCCAGGGCTGGAGCGACTCCTTCCGGGTGGCCTTGCGCAAGAAGCACATAGCCTTCAGCTTCGATGCCGCGCCCTACGCGGACTACCTCCTCCCTGCCGATGGCGAAAAAATGGAGCGCATCTACTTCAACCTCCTCTCCAATGCCGTCAAATACACGCCCGAGAACGGGAAGATAGCCGTGCGCCTCTCTGTGGTGGGCGATGCCTTCCGCCTGACGGTGTTCAATTCGGGCAGCTTCATTCCCCCTTCCGAGGAGGAAGCCATCTTCGGTCGCTTCTATCAGGTGCACCACCATCGCCGGGGCGGTGGCACCGGCATCGGGCTGGCCCTGGTGCGGGCTTTGGTGGAAATGCACGGGGGAAACATAGCGGCCCGCAGCGACGAGAAGGGCACTACCTTTACGGTCAACTTCCCGCGGCGGCCTATCACTTTCCCGGCAGCGACTGCCGACCTTGCGGCGCAGGCTTCGGGCGAGGAGCTGGCGGCCACCCTGCTGGATGCGGAGCTATCGACGGGCGAGGAGGCCGAAGATGCCGACAGCCCCATCGTGCTGGTCATAGACGACAATGCGGACATCCGTGCCTACATCAAGTCTTTGTTGGAAAAAGACTACCGCGTGCTGCTGGCCGCCGACGGTGCGTCGGGCATCCGGCTGGCCATGAAGTACGTGCCCGATGTCATCGTCTCCGATGTGATGATGCCCGGCATGGACGGCGTGGAGTGCTGCCGCCGCCTGAAGCACGAACTGCAGACCAGTCACATTCCCGTCATCCTCCTGACGGCCTGTTCGCTCGACGAGCAGCGCATCCAAGGCTACGATGGCGGGGCAGATTCTTACATCTCCAAGCCCTTCAGTGCGCAACTCCTGTTGTCGCGCGTCCGCAACCTCATCTCCGGGCGGCAAAAGCTGAGGCAGTTCTTCGCCGATGGGCAGTCGTTGGAGAAGGAATCCCTCACTGCCTTGGACAAGGACTTTGTCACTCGCTTCCGCACGCTGGTAGAGGAGCGCCTGAGCGATCCCACCCTCAACGTGGAAGATCTGGGCCGCGAGATGGGCATGAGCCGTGTGCAGCTGTACCGCAAGCTGAAGTCCCTGACCAACTACTCGCCCAACGAGCTGCTGCGGCAGATGCGGCTGAACAAGGCGGCCTCCTTGTTGTCCGCCTCCGACATGACGGTAGCCGAGGTAGCCTATGAGGTTGGGTTCTCTTCGCCGTCTTATTTCACCAAGTGTTACAAGGAGCAGTTCGGGGAGATCCCTACCGGCCTTCTGAAACGCAAGGAAGGAAAGTGAACGCTTCCCTTCGTCGCAGTTTGTGGCTTTCCTCCTCCGGCAGTCCCGTCTTTTGCGCGACGCACTCTGCGCGGCACAGCTCCCCTGCTTTCGTAACCCAAGCGGCCCCTCGGCGCAAGCCCCTGCGCCGCCCCGAGCATCAAGACACCGAAGGATGTGCAGCCGGCTTATCGTATTAAATCTTTTTGTTACCTTTGTGCGCG
>CAZXIB010000139.1:0-3004 GCA_964639815.1 uncultured Thomasclavelia sp.
TCTTCAATACTTGGATAGAGTTCTTGGCCAAAGACATTTTGATAAACGGCAGCTAAGATACCGTTCAGTTTGCCTTCTTCTTTTTCGACGCCAAACACATCCGAGTTAAACCTCATCTTATCAATTAGTTCGCGACATTCTTCATAGGTCAAACGATATATCAAGTCTGTTCCCTTTGGTTTTGATAAGGATCCATGGTCATAATCGTCGAGAAGCGACAAAGCATCTTGGTAAGCCTCGATAACATCTAACAATTCTCTTTCATCAAGTTCATACGCAGTAGCCAACATCTTTGATTGAATCTCGATGGTCTTATTTAGAAGTTCCAAGCGCTTTTCGTTAGCTGCATAACCCCTAATCATGTAATCTTTTAAAATCGAGGTGGCCCATTTCCTAAAGGCAATGCCTCTTTGCGATTTGACACGATAACCAACAGAGATGATGACATCAAGACTGTAGAATGTAACTGGGCGATCGGAATTTGCAATGTGCAAATTTTGCACATTGCAATCTCTGTCCAATTCCTTTTCTTTAAAGATATTTCCTATATGTTTTGTGATTACCGATCTTTCTTTATCGAAAAGTTCTGCCATTTGTTGTTGAGATAGCCATACAGTATTCTTTTCGGGACTTACTGTTACTTCTAATTCAAGTTCACCGTTTTTAAATATTACAATGTCATTTGGCATTTTATCACCTCCTAAAAATAGTTGTTAAACACAGTAAGATTTTTCTGTGTTAGCGAAATCGAATTTCCAAAACAATATTTGAGATAGCAGTCCTTTTGTACTACATATCACATTATCTGCGTCTTTCCTTTATAAAGAATCAGATAAATAGGGATTATTAGGGGTGATTGTTGTATAGATTAGACGCTAAGTTGATACCGCTATTACTTAGTCGCGTCACGCACTTCTTTAATCCCCTCCTCCACCATATTCAAATACTCTTCGCACTTATCAAGGTCACCTTTATTGCTGTACATCTTAGCAATCATCATCTGATACTTGAGTCTTTCTTCGGCGTCAGTAGTCTTTGATAACTTGTCTAATGTTGTATCCAGTAGTTCATAGCTACCATTGATAATGATGTTATAGTTATCGTTTACTTCTTTTATAACGTCCTCTGGTAAATCCTTTATCTCTAATAGGGCATTACAATACTTTCTGGCCTTCTCCTTGTCTTCCTTAGAGATGTAGTACTGACAGCCTTTGCATACGACAGCTAGTTTTTGTTTGTTGTTGAGTTTGCGATTATCAAAAACAGCAAAGGCAGCATCAATATCCTTTTCATCGTCCGTCATTAATGCCTTATTGAGTTTCATGTATTCAATGTTGAAAGGATAGATAACCATCTTGCAGATACGGCTACCTATGACCTTATCAAAGTTTACAAAATCGCCTTTTAGTAATAGTTTAGTCAAGCGAGTAGAATATATATTGCGAAGTATAAACGGCCCAAAGAAGCTAATAATCACTAATGCAATAAGTATGATGTACATAACTTGCCCTCCATAGCTATATATAGATTAATACAGACAATTGCTCTTTCGCAATGTCCTTAAATAAGGTCTTTAGAGCGTTCTATTTCTCGTTGTATACCCTTATTGCACAAGAGCCTGCTTATAGGGTCGTTTTATCTTGAACAAGTAATATATATAAACTAGTACAGCCGAGAAGAACCAGCCAACAGGATAACATATATAGATGTAGAAGATGTTATAGTCAATAGATAAGACAACAGCCAAGAATATTTGACGCATTACAATCATACCAATGATAGATAAGACCATGACCACCGTTGACTTACCAAAACCTCTAGTGACATTGGAGAAGAGTTGATTGATGTTTTGAAAGACGAAAAACGGCACGATAACATAAAGCATATCCACGGCATATTGAATGACTTCGCTATCAGTAGTGAATAGACTAGCTGCTGCTTTCGCAAATACAAGTAGTAGTACACCAGTAACAGCGAATGTCGCTAGACCTAATATCAGACAAACCCTCACCCCAGCAAAGGCTCGCTTATAGTTTTTAGAGCCGACATTTTGTGATACGAAGGTCGCTGAGGCTAGGCCAATTGAGGCTCCTATCATACCAATGAAGCGGTCAATCTTACGGGCAACACCAATGCCGGCCATAGCCGTTGAACCAAAACTATTAGTGTAGCGCTGTACAAAGAGATTACTGACTGATATTAGTGATTGTTGGATAGCAGCTGGTATGCCCAAGGTCAGAATCTCCTTTAGCATCTCTACATCGACATGTAAGTCCTTTATAGACACTTGATATACATCTTCGCTGACGATAAGCTTTCGAAAGACCATAAGGAAGGATATGCCTTGGGATATGATGGTGGCCATAGCTGCCCCAAAGACACCCATATTCACATACTTAACAAAGACATAATCTAAGACGATGTTCGTCAAAGAAGCTATAACAAGATAGATGAAGGGGCTACGACTATCACCAACTGCCCTCAATACACCAGAGCCAACATTATATAAAGACGTAAACAAGACACCGATGAAGTAGACGCGTAAGTACACTGTCGCATCAGCCAAAACCTCTGCAGGACAGGCAACTATATCTAGCAATAATGGCGTTAGTACAACCCCAGCAACCACTAAGACTAAACCAATGATGAATGAAAAGACAATAGCCGTATGAATGGACTTAGACAACTCTTTGTATTTGCCAGCGCCAAAGTAACGGCTAAAGGCAATACCAGAACCGGCCGACAAACCCATAAAAAAACCCGTCAGCAACATCGAAATATCACTACTGCTAGTAACGGCAGCTAAGGCATTCTTGCCGACATACTGCCCCACAACGATGGCATCGAAATTATTGTAGAGGTTTTGAAAGAGTCGACCGATGAGGATGGGCATAGAGAACCTGATTACCTGTAAATAGATGTTACCACGCGTAAGGTCTTCTGTTGTCGTCTTCATCATCATCTCCCCTTAATAAACAATAACGAGTATATAACTTTGTATCAG
>CAZXIB010000140.1:0-2941 GCA_964639815.1 uncultured Thomasclavelia sp.
GCATTTCGTCGTTGAAGATATGCACGATTACGTCGGAGTAGTCTAAAACTATCCATCTGCCCTCTCTGCCGCCGTCTCTGCGGGAGGGCGTTTCGCCGTACTCCTTTTCAAGTTTTTCCTCTAAATTTTCGGCGAGGGCGTTGACTGCCGTGGACGACCTGCCGCCCGCTATTACAAAGTAGTCGCACAGGCTGGATTTTTCGGATACGTCTATATATACAATGTGACCGCCCTTTTTTTCGGAGAGCAGTTTGCAGATTGTAAGCGCCTTTTGTTTACTTGTCATTAAATTTTCCTCTTTGTAGTTTAGTCATTTGCGCAATTTTTATAGCGGGCTGCGATATAGTCGTATGCCTGCCGCGTGAGCGGATAGATTTCCGCCCGCGAAGATTGCAGATAGCCGAGCTGGTGTTTGAGCGCAAGATACAGGCACTCGTCTATATCGCGCGAGAAAGCGGCGCGCAACTCGTCTATGCCGTTGAAGTCCCTGCCCTCTTCGAGCATGTCGCAGAGGAATATCAACTTTTCGAGGTCAGACATATCCGCCCTGCCGCTGGTGTGGTAGCGTATGGCGTTTAAAACATCGCTGTCCTCCGCGCCGAAACGGTGTTCGGCAAGGTATGCGCCCGCAAACTGGTGTACAACGCTTTCGGGCACGCCCTCGGGCGGGGTGAAGCCAGCGAGCATTTTATCGTTTAAGGGAACGTACTTGGCGCAGTCGTGCAGAGCCGCGGCTGTGACGGCAGACTTTTCGGCAATGTTTAATCTGCCGCAGTTTTCCGCCGCCATAAACGCCACGCGCAGGGTATGCGCGGCGCGGTCGGCTTTTAGCAGTTTTTGCGCCTCGGCAAGGTTTGGCATAATGTACAGCTTTTGCCGCGAAATATAGTCCTGCACGGCTTTGGGCACAAACGATGATATATCGCACCCCAGCGCCGCAGCCACGCGCACGCGCGTGGACGAAACAGCCGCACCCGTATAGCTGACGATATGCGCCTGCCTGCCGAAAAGTTCGGCAAATTTGCGCTGTGCCGCACCTACGCTTGCACTGCCTTCGCGGGCGCATACTGCGGGGGTAACGCAGGATAAAATCCGTTCGGGATAGACCCACTCGGAAAAATACGCAAACATATCGGCGCCCATGAGGAAGTACAGCTCGTCCCCAGGGTAGAGGCGCTTTAAATGTTCGCAGGTGATGTATGAAAAACTTGCGCCGCCCTTATCTACCTCGAACGGGCTGACCTCGGCGACGTCGCCGAAGGCGAGGCGGCACATTGCCAGCCTGTCGGCGGGGGACGCAGATATTTTGGCGCGCTTGTGTGGGGAAACCGCCGTAGGCATGACTATGACCTTTTGCGCGCCTATACCGATGACTGCCGCCCTGAGCATGGCGACGTGTTCGTTATGGACGGGATTGAACGACCCGCCGAATATAATTATCTTCATATTTATAATTTAATTGCGCATATGCGCCGTTAAGGCGTTTAAATACGCCGCACGGTGGCAAAAACCTGAGTATGAAAAGATTTAGTCTGGCAGTTATTGCCGATTCGCTGCTTGCAGCGCTGTGCGCGTTTATAATTTTGTTTACGCTTGTGCGGTACTATTCAAACTCAGCCGCGGGACTTGCCGCAGGCATTGCCGCCGCGCTGGCTGCCGGGGCGGGGGCATACCTTTTAAAGAGCCGAAGCCGCAGAAAGAGGCAGGCGCACACTATCTGCCGCGCAGGGACGGCTAAACTTGCCGCGCACCTTGCCGTGCTTGAACCTGAAAAGGCGCGCGCACTGTTTGCCGAATGTTACGACGATTGCAAATTCGACGGGGAATATGCCCGAATGAACGGCAAAACTTATATGTTTAATTTCACGCTTGAACCGTTGCGCGCGGACGCGCTTATACCGCTTTTGCGCCTGCAAACAGAGGAAAAAAAGTGCCTTGTGTGCAGTGCCGCCTCGCCCGAATGTGCAACCCTTGCCGAAAGTTACGGCATAGAGCTTGTGTGCGCCGAGCAAATTTATACATTGCTTGAAAAGAGGGGAAAACTGCCCGAAAGCTATCTGTGCGAGCCAAAGGGCAGGGCGCGCTTTTTTGCAAAGGTACGCGCGCGCTTTACGCGCAAACTTTGCCTGCCCGCGTTTTGGTCGGGCGCGGCGCTGATGTTCTTTTCGTACTTCACATACTACCCCTACTACTATATTGCCTTAGGCACGGCGCTGTTGATACTGTGCGCAGCCGCGGCGGTGTTCGGCGGGAGGATAAATCAGAGCTGAATATGCTCTGCCCCCTTGCGCGAAGAGCGCCTGTACAGCACCGCCTTGCGCCCTATAACTATAACGCACTCCGCCCCCAGCCTTGCCGCGAGTTCGTCGCCGATTTCGCGGGGGGCGCCCGCAGCGTTTTCAAGTATGTTGATTTTGATAAGCTCGCGCGCCTCTAAACAGTCGGAAAAACTTTTGAGCATATTTTCGCCTATGCCGTCTTTGCCGACCTGACCCACGGGGGCGAGGTTTGCCGCGAGCGACTTTAATTTGCTTCTCTGTTTTGAAGTCAACATTGTATATATACTTCCTCTGCGCATATGCGCAGTTTTTTATTTGTGCCGCACGCGCAAATTTGCAGCGCGTGCATAAAGTAATCGGCGCATATATGGGCATGTTTTAAGCCCGCGCGGTCACTCTACAAATTCAAATTCCACTTCGCCCACCACTACCGTGTCGCCTTGGGTGACGCCCATCTCCCTTAATTTTGCAATTACTCCCTTTTCGCGCAGAATCTTTTGAAAGTACGCCATGGAGTCGGGGTCGTTCAGCACTACGTTGCGGCAGAGCATATCTACAAGCGTACCCACCACCACGTAGCAATCTCCGTCGAGGTAAATTTCAAAGCCGAGGTTGCCTGATTTGCGGTAGGTGAAAGTTTCGTCCGCCTCTTCCCTTGCCGT
>CAZXIB010000141.1:0-2939 GCA_964639815.1 uncultured Thomasclavelia sp.
GGTCTTTGCCTAATATCCAAGGTGTTGTCTCATCGATATACTTGTTGAGGCGTTTGAGGCGTGTAAAGATGGCATCAATAGCCTTTGGTATGTCTAAGGCATCGATATATCCTTCGACTTCTTTCTCCATGGTATTTATAAGGTCTATGACCTCTTCATCTAAAGGTGTGATATCGCCAATCTTGTTTAGATGACCATCGAAGTATTTATTAGTCATTGAAACAGTGCGATTTACAAGGTTGCCTAAGACATTAGCGAGATCGCTGTTTCTTCTTTCAACCATGAGCTCTTCACTAAAGTTACCATCTGAGCCAAAAGGTACCTCACTTAAAATATAGTAGCGCAAAGTATCAGTTCCATAATCCTTAATAAACTCACGAGGATCTTTATAGTTACCCTTGGACTTGGATATCTTGCCACCACCTATAGTAAGCCAACCATGCCCATAAACCTTCTTAGGCAAGGGTAAATCTAAAGCCATCAGAATGATTGGCCATATGATGGTATGGAAACGAAATATCTCCTTACCAACTAGGTGTAAGTCAGCCGGCCAATACTTTTGGAAGGTGCTCTCATCTTCAGTGAGATAACCTAAGGCACTAATGTAGTTACTTAGGGCATCGACCCATACATAGACAGTCTGGCTCTTATCAAAGGTCACCGGTATACCCCATTTGACACTAGCGCGAGAAACGCAGAGGTCTTTTAGTCCGGGCTTCAAGAAGTTATTGACCATCTCGTTATAACGTGATTCTGGTTGCATTAAATCGCGATGACTTTCAAGATATTCCTCAAAGTCTTTTTGATACTTAGACAGTTTTAAAAAGTAGGCATCTTCTTTAGTTAGTTTAACTTCACGTCCACAGTCAGGACAATGCCCATCAACTAATTGCCCTTCCGTCCAGAAGGCCTCACAGGGAGTGCAGTACCAACCTTCATATGTGCCCTTATAGATATCTCCTTTTTCATAAAGCTTATTGAATATCTTTTGAACACAGGCGACGTGTTCAGGGTCAGTAGTTCTTATAAACTTGTCATACTGAATGTTGAGACTAGCCCAAAGGTCTTTGGCGTTTTCAATGATTGGGTCCACGAATTGCTTAGGGGTAACACCAGCCTCCTTGGCCCTTTCTTCAATCTTTTGGCCATGTTCATCTGAGCCCGTCAGAAAGAAGACGTCATAGCCCTTGGCTCTTTTATAGCGGGCTAGGGCATCGGCAATCGTCGTTGTATAACAGTGTCCGACATGGAAGTTACTACTGGGGTAGTATATCGGTGTCGTCACATAGTATGTCTTACGCTCTGTCAATTAGTTTCTCCTATTATTCTAAGATGCTGCTCGCTAGCTCATTGTAGACATCACGCAAGGTCTCTATTACTGATACATCGCAATCTTCATCACCAGTACCACTAGCGAAGTCATAGCCACATGCAATGTTAAGATCTTCATCAAAGATAGCGCCTTGGTCATATTCCCAATCATAGACACCATCAGCACTGTATATCTGTTGTAGCTCTAAATCGATGATATAAGTACCATTGGAGTATATGTTATCGCCCATATCTTCATATCCAGCAGCGATGACATCATCAGCATTATCCGTGGTTAAACCTGTAGTGAAGGAATCGGTGTCGATATCAGGTAGTGATGAAGAGTCGAAGTCATAGTAAGTAACATCCGATGACACAGTAAGAGTACCGGCATCAGTCAACTCGATTGAGGCAGCTACAGAAACAGCAGTTATATAGCCATCACCATTAATCTCCACTGTGAAAGTGACATCCTCTTCAACCGTTGCATCACTAAAGAGGTCAGTCTCACTATTCATAGCTGTCATGATTTCTAAGAAGACAGAACCTTCAACGACAATCTCTAATGTATAGCCATCTTCGTTGCTGGTAGCTGTCATATCTTCTGCCTCATCAATAAAGGTTAGAAGGTCAACAGATGATGCATCTGCATCTCCAGCTTCTTGTGTGTATTTGTTTTCATCATTAATGATATAGAGCACACCATCAATTAACCAATATTCAATCGTTGATTCTTCTTCGTCAATTGACACAGAATAAGAATGGTATGCACTTGGTGAGTCAGAGCTTAAATCTACTAGTATATAGGTCATATCAGAAGTCATCGATAACTCTTCGACAGTGCCATCATCACTCTCGGCACTGATTGTCATGACCATAGCTGTCTCCATCGTATAGGAGTCTAAGCCCTCCATATTGGCTCTAGCGTTTTCATAGATGCTGGCGGCATCAACTGTTTCAGACCCACAGGCCACTAAAGTAATTGCCAATAGGCCTACTAATAATAATTTAACTATCTTCCGCATTTTTCCTCCTTATATCTGCTTCAGGTATTCCATTAATATAATGTCGTGGTATTTGCCACCGGCATAGCGTTCTTGATGCCAAGTACCACAGACAGTAAAGCCAAAGTTCTGATAGAACTTGATAGCTCTTGTGTTGTATGACAGGACTTCGATGTGAATGCTACGATATCCCAAATCATCAAAAATGTGATTCTTGATAAGTTCCATCGCTTCTTTGCCATATCCCTTAGCTCTATATTCTGGCCCGAGGTATATACCTAAGGTTACAGAATACTGGTTAATGTTAAATAAGGATACATGGCCCATGAAGGCATCATCTTCATCTCTTACTATCGAAAACATATAAGGCCCTTCATTCCACTTTTCCAGCATCTCCCTTGTCTTATCTTCTCCAAGCAAACGCCTGTAGAAGTCATTTTGATAGATGAGGTCGCGGTCTTCATTAAGCCACCTTGTCATCGTTTGGTATTCATTGCTGATGTCGGCAGGTGATAGGTATAGTTTTTCACCAACTAACCGGCGATAATACATGAGCCACCCTCCTTTGTCCAACGCTAGTATTATATACGATAGCACAAGAGCTATTCCACTTTTAACCTAAAC
>CAZXIB010000142.1:0-2858 GCA_964639815.1 uncultured Thomasclavelia sp.
CACCAATATCACATTGCCCAATTCCTTAGCTTTTTCACTACAAGCCTTTGTAAAGCCAGTTTTGGAAAAGAGGTAGTAATAAACGTTCTTATAAGAGAAGAGTTCGCTGCGTCTTATAAGCGTTTCTAAAACACCGAGGTCGACCTTTTCATTTGTCCATTTACACTCGGCAAAAAGAGCCGTGTTTTTATCTTGCTTGGCCATTATATCGATTTCGGCCTGTTTCTTTTCTTTGGGGTCATTGCCCCACCAGCGACCAAGCGAAGAAAACTCTACAGGACATTTACCAGAAAGAAGCTGTTTCCAAAGATATTGTTTGCAGATATCTTCAAACACTTTGCCCATATAGTCGGATAAATACGGTTCAATGCGCTTGTATGCTAAATCGTTTGCGCCGCGGGCAATGACCGAACTATTCTCAGGCACAAAACGATACCAAAAGCGAAACATATTGTCAGAAATGGAGTAAATCGCTCTACGCGAAACACTCTCGCCATACGGCGTTTCCTTTTCGATGATGCCAAGAGAGATTAAATTCTTTATATAGGCAGCACAAATATTTGTGCTTTCGTCCACTCTATCAGATATCTCGGACATCCGCGTTGCTCCACCAGCAATCACTGTGATTATGGCATTATAAAGCGATGGTTCTCGCACCTCCTGCTTAAGCAAGTTCTCTGGCTCCTCATACAGGACACAATTGGGATTTAAAAACGTATTCTTGATATTTTCTTCTACACTCAGCTTATCATCTATTTGTAGCAAATACTGTGGTGTACCACCGACTATGCCATACACGTAAGCTTTCTCTTCATCAGTAAAATTGTTGTAATAGCGACAAGTCTCCGCAAAGTCAAAGGGTTGAATCTTCATCTGAGCAGTACGCCTACCATAAAGTGGCGCTTTATAGGCTAAAACCTGATCTTCCATATAAGACATGGATGAGCCACATAGTATCAACATTAGTTTAGACGCGTCCTTATATTGGTCGATTAATAACTGAATGGTGGAAGCGAGGCTTTCTGACGAGCGGGCAACATATGGGTACTCATCTATCGCTAAGATAATGCGCTCCTTTTGCGACAGCTTGAACACATATTCTAACGCTGCCTGAAATGATACAAAGGAAGTCTCAACATCCACGCCCGTTTGATAGCTTAGGATGGATTTACTAAAGTTTTCTAGGTTCTGTTTGGCGTTACTTTCAACGCCCATAAAGTAGATAGCCTTTTTATCATCGATAAACTGACTAATTAGTGCCGTTTTGCCTACACGACGGCGACCATAGATTACTACAAACTCAAATTTATCCGATGAATATAACTTATTCAGTGTCGCAAGTTCACTTTCCCGACCAATAAACATGTTTAACCTCCCATCCATCTATATATTTCTAGTTTACCGTAATAGCAATTTTAGTCAATTACGATTTGGTCAATTACACTTGACTAAATTTTATAGAACTTCAAACACGCTCTTCTTCTTTAGGACATCCACTAATGTGTGATAAGATGTCCTCATGAAAAGAGAAGAAACAAGGCCCATAAAGGTTGGTGATATCGCCATTGGCCATCAAGATAGAGTCATCATCCAATCGATGACCAACACTAAGACTAAAGATGTAGAAGCTACTGTTTCACAAATTAAAGCTCTAGTAACAGCAGGTTGCGAAATAGTGCGTCTAGCTGTATTAGATGCTGAAGATGCCAAAGCCATAAAAGAAATAAAAAAAGAAGTAGATGTTCCGCTAGTTGCCGACATCCACTTTAATGGCGATTTAGCTATTACAGCTATTAAGTCTGGTGTCGATAAGATACGCTTAAACCCAGGAAATCTTGAAGACAAAACAAAGATTGAAGAAATAGTAAGACTAGCTAAAGAACGTTCTATCCCCATCCGCATTGGCATCAATAGCGGTTCTCTTAATAAGCGCTATACCCGTAGTGAAGAGGCCATGATTGCCTCAGCCTACGATCACATTAGAATACTTGAGGCTTTAGACTTCTATGATATCTGTCTATCTTTTAAGTCTTCTGACCCTCTAGAGGCCATAAGGGCTTATCGCTTAGCCAGTGAAACCTTCCCCTATCCCTTACACCTTGGTGTAACTGAGGCTGGAGGACTTATTGACAGCACCCTTAAATCTTCACTTGCTCTAGGTAACTTACTACTTGATGGTATTGGTGATACCATTCGTATATCAATAAGTGGCGACCCGGTAGAAGAAGTCTATATCGCCAAGAAGTTACTCAAGGCCTGTGGCCTATATAAGGGCGTGCCTAATATCATCGCCTGTCCGACCTGTGGACGTATCCAATACGACATGTTACCGATAGTAAAGGAAGTAGAAGCATATCTTCGAACTGTCGACAAGGATATTGAGGTAGCTATTATGGGCTGTCCGGTAAATGGGCCAGGTGAGGCCAAACACGCCGATATCGGCATAGCTGGTATGAAGGATTCAGCTCTACTGTTTAAAAAAGGCCAAGTCATCAAAACCATAGCCCAAAAAGACATCGTTAAGACTTTAAAAGAAGAGATAGAAGCCTTCTAGCCTAATACGACATCAAGTACCATCATCACCACAAAACCCAAGGCAAAAAAGACGGTGGCGATATTGGAATGCTCACCAGCATTAGCCTCAGGTATGAGCTCTTCAATAACGACATAAATCATTGCCCCCGAGGCAAAGGCCAAAGCATAGGGCATAAGCGGCTCAATAGCTCCAGCCATTAGAAACATGAGTCCTGAAGCCAAAGGTTCAATAGCCCCTGAAGCTACACCATATAAAAAGGCTTTACCACGACTTTTTCCTTCAGCTTTGATAGGTAAAGACACAATGGCCCCCTCAGGAAAGT
>CAZXIB010000143.1:0-2844 GCA_964639815.1 uncultured Thomasclavelia sp.
AAACCTTTCGTCTATCAGCCGCCACATATCGGCAAGGTCGTATATACCGTCAGACTTCACGCGCTCCTCATCGAGCGCTATAAGCATTTTCATCATATGGCAATTACTCCTCTGTCCCTTGCCTTTATTATACCCTTGCAACGGGCATTTGTCAACGGCATAAAAATTGCACTCGCCGCGTTTGCAGGCGTGCGCAGCGCTTGCATTGAGGGGCGGCATATGGTAAAATAACCGTTGCGCAGACCGAAAAACTGCCGCACGGAGGCAACATGTTCAACATAGTTTTAGTCGAGCCCGAAATACCGCAGAACACGGGAAACATAGCGCGCACCTGCGCCGCAACGGGGTGCGCCCTGCACCTTATAAAGCCTTTGGGATTCAGGCTGGACGACAGATACCTTAAAAGGGCGGGGCTGGACTATTGGCATATGCTCGAAGTATATGTCTACGAAAATATTGACGAATTGTTTGAAAAATATCCCGACGGGCGGTTCTTTTACTTTACCACAAAGGCGAGAAAGCGGCACACCGACGCAGCATACAGCCGCGGCGACTTTTTGGTGTTCGGCAAAGAGACGCGCGGGCTGGACGAGGAGCTGCTTACGGCGCACCCCGAAGGATGCGTGCGCATACCGATGATTAATGAAGCGCGCAGCCTTAACCTTGCCAACAGCGCGGCGATAGCCGTGTACGAGGCGCTGCGCCAGAACGATTTTTGCGGGCTGGAAACCCGTGGCAACCTGCACCGCTTGAAGTGGGAAAAATAAACCCTTTACTTTTTGCGCCCGCTGTTATATAATGTATTCGGGCGGATTCCTCCGCAACGGGGAAAATGATAATGCAGCTTACAAAAGTAGTTGTTGCCAGCGGCAACGAAGGCAAGATTAAAGAGCTTGCAAAACTTATGAAGGGCTTCGAACTTATATCTATGCGCGAAGCGGGCTTTGAAGGCGACATAGAGGAGACGGGCGAAACCTTTAAAGAGAACGCCCTTATAAAGGCAAAGACGGTGAGCGAAAGGCTGGGGCTGCCCGCCCTTGCAGACGATTCGGGGCTGTGCGTAGACTTTTTGTGCGGAGCGCCGGGGGTATATTCGGCACGCTTTTCGGGCGAGGGCGAAAAAGCCAACCGCGCCCTGCTTTTAGAGAGAATGAAGGACGCGCCCGACAGGCGCGCATACTTCGAGTGCGCCGTATGCCTTTATATGCCCGGCGGCAAGAGCCTTTTCGGCACGGGCAGGACAGACGGCGAGATTCTTAACGCCGAGCGCGGCAAACTCGGCTTCGGCTACGACAGCCTGTTCTTTTCGTACGACCTGCAAAAATCTTTCGGCGAGGCTGCGGCGAGAGAAAAAAACGCCGTTTCGCACCGCGCAAGGGCGATAAAAGACCTTATTTCTAAGTTATGAAAAGTTTTATAATAGTTTCCGACAGTCACCGCAACCGCGCGGCGCTCGATAAGTTAGACGGGCTGTTTGCCGAGTGCGACTATATCGTCCATTTGGGCGACCTGTCGTCCGACGGCGGCTATGTGCGCGAAAAATACCCGCAAAAGACCATAGTTATAAACGGCAACTGCGATTTAGACCGCATGGGCGACGACGAAAAGATAATCGAGGCAGAGGGCGTAAAAATATTTATGTGCCACGGGCACAGATATTCGGTAAAGCAGACGCTTGACAGGCTGGTATACGCCGCGCGGGAGCGCGGCTGCGCCGTTGCGCTGTACGGGCACACCCACGAGGCAAGGTGCGAAGATATTGGCGGCGTGCTTACCGTAAACCCCGGCACGCTGTCGCGGTACAGCAGGCAGTCTTACTGCTATATGACCGTACACGACGGCAGGGCGATAGAAAAAATTGTGTGGCTGTAAGCCGCACCGCGAGGAATATATGCGATTTAAACACACCATTCACGTACTTATAGACAACTTTCGCACAACGTATAAACTGTTGCTGTATATACTCATAGTCATGCTTATTTCGGGCGGGCTGTGCGCGGCGATAATTATACCGTTTTTGCGCGGGCTGGGCAGCAACGGAAACCTTTACAACCAGCTTTCAGATTCAATATCGGCTTTGCTCAGCGACATAGGCAACGGCGACATAAATAATATACAGGACTCCGTTACAGCCGTCCGCGACAGCTTTGCTTCGATTACCGATTACCTTGTAAATAACCCCTCTACCTTTGTGCTGTGCATTGTCGGGCTGGCGGCAGTGGCGCTGGTGCGCCGCTTTTTTATAGGGCTGGGCAACTATGCCGCAGCCACCAACATAAACGACCGCATGACCATGCAGGCGGACAGCTCCTTTATTGGCTCGCTTATAAGAAACCTTGGCAAGGCGTGCGCAATGGGCGGCATATACGCCCCCCTTTCGCTGATATACGACGTGCTTGCCATGATGCTTTCGGGCTATCTTATGCTCGGACTGCTGTATAAAAAGGCGGGCGCGCCCGTACTTATAGCGCTTATGCTGTTTGTGGTGCTTGTATTGCTGCTTTTGGCTGTAAAAATGGCGTTCACCACAGATTGGCTGCCCGCCATGATATGCGGCAAACAGCGCACCGTATCTGCCATGCGCTATACGTTTTCGCGCCGCGGCAAAAACAGCTGGGCGGTGTACTCCTTTTACGCCACCTCGCTTGTAATGATACTTGCGGTAAACGTGCTTGCCGCAATCGGCACGCTGGGCGCGGCTCTGCTTATAACCGTGCCGCTCAGCTATTTGTATTTGCTGTGCTACGAATTTGTAAACTACTGCGACTCAAAAGAATTGAAGTACTTTGTAGATAAGCGCACGATAATAAAGCCCGAACACGAAAAGGCGCTCACGCGCGAACA
>CAZXIB010000144.1:0-2830 GCA_964639815.1 uncultured Thomasclavelia sp.
TCTTCCATCTCATCGATACACCAGGTCATGTCGACTTTTCTTATGAGGTGTCGCGCTCACTAGCGGCATGTGATGGAGCGATACTAGTCGTAGATGCCTCGCAGGGTATTGAAGCTCAGACTTTAGCGAACTGTTATTTGGCATTAGATAATGACTTAGAAATACTACCAGTTATAAACAAGATTGACTTACCTAATGCCGATGTCGAAAGAGTCAAAAAGGAGATTGAAGATGTCATTGGTCTTGACTGTAGCGATATTCCCTTAATAAGCGCTAAGACAGGGCAGGGTGTTGATGAAGTATTAGAAGGCATAGTTAATAAACTTCCTGCTCCTAAAGGCGATAGTGATGCCCCACTACAGGCTTTAATCTTTGATAGTTATTACGACTCATACCGTGGTGTTGTGGTCTCGGTTTGTATCAAAGAGGGTTCAATAAAGATTGGTGATAAGATACGCTTCATGCAGACAGAAAAGACTTATGAAGTAGTTGAGCTAGGCATTCGTAACCCCAAGGAAGTAAAACGTGATACATTAGAAACAGGTGAAGTAGGCTATGTCGTCTGTAGTATCAAGTCAATACGCGATGTCGAAGTTGGCGATACGATAACTGGCGATGATAGACCGGCTTTAGAGCCACTAAAGGGTTATCGTAAGATGAATCCTATGGTCTATTGTGGTCTATACCCATCAGATAATGGCAAATACAATGATTTGCGCGATGCCTTAGAGAAACTACAACTAAATGACTCTTCTTTAACCTACGAAGCAGAGACTTCTAAGGCCTTAGGCTTTGGCTTCCGTTTGGGCTTTTTAGGACTATTACACATGGAAGTTGTCCAAGAGCGATTAGAAAGAGAATATGACTTAGACCTCATTGCCACAGCGCCATCAGTCGTCTATCATGTCCATAAGACGGATGGAACGATGTTGGCGATTGATAATCCGGCTTTAATGCCTGAGGCAACACACATTGACTATATTGAAGAACCATATGTTAGAGCTAATATTATGGTGCCAAGTGAGTATATTGGCCCCATCATGGAACTATCACAAAATAAGCGCGGTATCTTTAAAGATATGCAATACATCGACGACAATAGAAATCAACTCGTCTATGAGATGCCCTTGAGTGAAGTCATCTTTGAATATTTCGATAAACTAAAGTCTGCTTCTAAGGGTTATGCCTCTTTAGATTATGAGGCCATTGGCTATAGACGCAGTGACCTTGTCAAGATGGACATCCTTATAAATGGTGAGCCAGTAGATGCCTTAAGTGTCATCGTTCATAGGGATGCTGCATATCATAGAGGTCACGCTATAACTGTTAAACTAAAGGACTTATTACCAAGACAACAGTTTGAGATACCAATTCAGGCCGCCATCAATAGAAAGATTATCGCACGCACCAATGTTAAGTCGCTTAGAAAGAATGTTTTAGCTAAGTGTTATGGTGGCGATATAACGCGTAAGAAGAAACTCCTTGAAAAACAAAAAGAAGGTAAAAAGCGGATGAAGGCTGTAGGCTCTGTTACCATACCCCAAGAGGCCTTCATGGCTGTCTTGAGTATGGACGATGAGTGATATAGCCATCTATGTCCATGTGCCTTTTTGTCGGCATATTTGTTACTACTGTGATTTTTGTCATTTTGTCTACAGTCGAAGTTCCGTTAAAAACTGGCTAGAGGCTTTTAAAAGGGAAGTAGCTCTACACAAAGATAAAAAGGCCAAGACTATCTATATAGGCGGTGGCACACCTACGGCTTTAGATGCCGATATCTTAGAAGCGTTTTTAGAGATTCTAACAGTCTTTGGTAAGCCCATAGAATATACTATCGAGATAAACCCTGAGACCTTTGATAGTACTAAGGCTGAGTTATTAAAGCGATATGGCGTTAATAGAGCTAGTATTGGCTATATATCATCAAACGATGAAGAACTAGTGAGTCTAGGTAGGCGCCACAGTATGACTGATACAGAGATGACTGTTAGTTACTTAAAAGAAGTAGGCATAGATAATTACTCCTTAGATGTCCTCTATTCCTTTCCTAAACAAACCTTCTACTCTTTTAAAAAGACGCTAGATGATGCCTTGAAACTAGAGCCTAAGCACATTTCTTTATATTCTTTAACTATTGAAGAGGAGACACCTTTTTATAGGGATGGTGTTAAACCTTTTGATGAAGACACAGAAGCTGAATACTACGAGTACACCAAGAACTTATTAGAAGAAAAAGGCTTTAATCAATACGAGGTCAGCAACTTTGCCCTAAGTGGCTATGAGTCTAAGCACAATCTTGTCTATTGGCACTATGAAGACTTTTTAGGTCTATCAATGGGCGCCACTAGTAAGATGGGCATGAGTCGCTATCAAAATGCCAGTGTATTATCGGCGTATCTTAAAGGCGATTTCACCAGCGAAACAGTTAAGCTCACAAAGGAAGATGCCATGTTTGAGATGGTGATGATGAACCTTAGATTAAAGGAGGGTCTAGATTTAAAGAGGTTTAAGGATGTCTTTGGTGAAGATATAAAAGAGGTCTATAAAGAAAAACTGCCATCGCTTTTAGCTAATGGCAGTCTGGTACTACGTGATAATCATATTGTATGTACCAATCTAGAGATTCTTAATACTATCTTGGTCGAGCTTCTTTAAGACTCGTTATAGTATTTGTAGAGGGCTTGCGTACCTAAATCACCATAGCCATCTTCTTCTAGTTGCATATACTCTTTTAGAACTTGCGATAATACCGGTAAGACTAGGTGTCTTCTTTCGGCCTCACTTTCAGCTATCTGCATGTCCTTGATGAAGTGTTTGACAAAGAAGCCTG
>CAZXIB010000145.1:0-2815 GCA_964639815.1 uncultured Thomasclavelia sp.
ATACACCTTCGTCCTGCCCTTCTGCATAGAATTCGGATACCGTGAGAGAACGGCGTTTCTTAGATTCCGCATATCTGAAGAGGGAATATGCGACTGTTTTATAAGACACATCGAGATAAGGGGTGCGCATAATGGTTTCCACAGAACGTCCTTTTGCCTTAATGAGTCCCTGCTGTATGGTATCCCCAATGATGGTTTTTTCGCCTATGCCGAACATGTTGCATAATGCTCCAAGGGGATTGCCGAGTGTTGCTTCTGCTATATTGGGAAATACTTCTTTGAGCATCATGAGAATCTCGTATTTAGAAAAAGCACGGTTGAAAGGCACTTTGGCAGTATAGAATTTGACGATATTGGAGTTGTATGCAAGATTTACCCAAAGTAATTCCCAAATAAGAGTTTGATTTTCATGATAGATAGGTGCGCAAGCCATACCAAAAGGCGTTATCACTTTATCTTTCAGGTCAAGGATTCCGCATTCTCTAAACCAATTTATACACGCCGGGATCATTTTGGTGCCTAATTGATTTCCACCCTGAAAGAAATTCTCGTAGTTGGATAAAAAATCGTTAATCCACTTTTCTTTCATCCCGAAAGTGGAGTATCGGTCAATTCCAGAAGTTGCCATTTTTATATTGTTTTTATTTGTTGATTCAGAGATATTAATAGAGTTAGCCATAACGCAACCACGGTCTTTAAATGTAAGGCACTTATGACAGTGAACGCACTTTGTCTTGTTTACTGTTACAATGGGGACAACCGAAAGTGCGCCAGTAGGGCATTCTACCTCACATACTTCACAATGCACACAATAGGTCGCTTTGTATATGGATCTCTTTAGTAGACTGTGGAAAACCGGATCGTTCGGGATATTGCTAAAGGTGATGGTGAAGTTGTCAACATCATACTTAATATTAAAATGAAAGGTATCTTTCTTGTATTTAAGACTACCGACAATTTCAGAGTTCGTTCTGCTAATAATAGAAATTGCACCTACAGGAACAAGCCATTTAAGTATATCTTCTTTTGGGTGCTTGACTGTGGCTTCGAAATCCGGTTGAGTTGTAATAAAATGGACAGAAGAATCCTCAGTGTTCGAAGTTTTTCCTCCAGCACGAAGTTTCCACTTACCATCTTTGATATACTGACGCTTGGTAGCATTGTTTGAAATACCTAGTCTTGATGTCGTTGCATATAGTTCATCCACAAAGCCAACAATACATTCGGGGTACTTTTTCATAACGATGTGCTCGGACCATTCTGAAGAGAACGGGCAGATTGAACATCCTACGCGCGCCAAACCTTTCCTGTATGCATCGTTGTATGGTAAATTGTGAAGCAGAATATATAAATATATTTCAGTCGCATTCCATTCAAATATGGGTCGTGCGTTGATAACATTATTATGCTTTACGCCTTTGCCGATTCTGTTATACTGAGAACGACGTTCGCTTTCCTCTGCTCGAACTCCTTCAAAAACAAAAACTGACGGCTGTTTTTCCAAATTTGCTTTTTCTTTCAATAAACGATATAAGGGAGCGGTTTTCATAACTGAACAGCACCAGCGATGCATTCTACTCGGAGAGCCCATCCTTTCCCAATAGTACATTATTGGTTGGTGATTCTTTGAAGTCAAGAACTTTATTCCCGGATATATCTTTTGGTAATAATTCTCGGTGATTTTATATAACTCCAACGATGTCGGCAACTCATAACCTGTATCGGAATAGATGACCGTGAAGTCAGTGCTGGGGATAACGCGCGCAACAAGATCTAGAAGAACCTGAGAGTCCTTGCCTCCGGAAAAAGAAACTACAAACTCATCTATCTTACTTGCGAGTACGGCACCTTTTCCTTTCGCATTTGCCTCGTGTTCGGGCATAATGTCGAAACTATCACAGTCTTCCTTTATGACGACCTGCTTTTTGCCTGTTTTTTTCTCAAGACGGGCAGCCAGAGCCTGGAAATCAATGTCCGGGTTGGTTTTAGAAGCTTTAGTAATTCCTTTGTAGCTGCGATATACGCTGTTTATAAATTCCATTGCCTCGTGTTCAATCAAGAACATTGCATCGGCATTTGCTTCTCGCAGCGCTTCTATATCAATAGGGGTAAGGACGATATTACGGCCTTCAGGTGTCAAAACAATCTCCGGGTCATCGTACAGATTTCCTCCTTTTACTTCCATCACAAGAACTCCATGATAGAAGTAACGGCGGTCACAAGCCCAAAGAAGAGGGGCCTCTGTGTGGGGGTAGGTCCAGCCTAAGTGGTTCAGCCTAAGAAGGTCTAATTCCTCCCAAAAAACTGGTCGGGGGGGGGTAAGGGCTTCACCAGCTGATGACATTGTTAATATAACTCCGTTATGCGGTTTATCCCAGACGATTTTAAACATGCTATTTTTATAAGACATCAAATGTACGAAATAATTTGGCGCTTACGGGATTTGCGGTTTTATTTTTATGAAAGTTATCATTATGCCTTTATAAAAAAGAAAATACCCTGCAGTTTCCAATACAGTACACATCATAGTTTTGGATCATTTGTATAGTCATACCATTTTGCGACCGGGGGCAGAGATGGGCGATGATGACTATTTTCTCTGATACGAGCCTTCAAGTCTCTATAGCAATGGCAGACGGGAGTTGTTGTCGAGTGACCTCATCAAACCTTCCAACAACATCTCTTATGTTGCGGAGTTCACAAAGACTTTTAGAGATAAGAAACAAGACTGTAAACTCAGTCAGTGAATATGTAAACAAAATCAGTTAAACCGCTCTAAAAGTGACAACCTTTTCCAGGGAAGGTCAGGTATGAT
>CAZXIB010000146.1:0-2813 GCA_964639815.1 uncultured Thomasclavelia sp.
TACAAGACACGACATCTTTGTCATTAATGACTACTATGTCATTACCCAAGAAGCGCTATACTATCAACTCTGCAAGCTTATCAAATACCTCTGTATCATGCCAATGGGCTTAAGTTTCTTTGCGACGGTTCACCCCAGCGAGTTTGCTTCAAGCTTAAATGGTATAAAGGTTCCATATCGTGCCTGTACCGTCTTTTCTTTGGCTATGCGCTATTTCCCGGACATTCAAAATGACTTCCAAAGCATATCTCTTGCTCAACAGGCTAGAGGCTTAGACACCTCACATAAGGCACCTTTAAAGGCACGTATTGTAAATAATAGTAAGATACTTATTCCACTAGTTTTCTCAACACTTGATAGGGTTGAGACAATAACCAATGCCCTAGAATTACGCGGGTATGGTAAGGCCAAGACCAGAACTTGGTATTCCTTTAGGCCACTAGTTAGAAATGACTATCTCGCTATTGCCTTCTGTGCATCTTGTCTAATCTTTGTGCTATTTATGCGCTTTGTAGTTGTGGGCAGTATGTTTTGGAACCCACTTATTTAAGGAGTTATATATGAAACCAATACTTGTTTTTCAAACCGATTTTACTTATAGGGAAGGGGCTGTGGCCAGTATGTATGGTGTGGTTAAGTCGGTTGACCGTGAACTTGAGATTATCACAGCGACCCACGAGATACCCCAGTATGACACTTGGTCTGCTTCTTATCGTCTTGACCAATACATGGACTTTTGGCCTAAGGGCACTATCTTTGTCTCGGTAGTTGATCCCGGTGTGGGAACAGAGCGCAAAGCCAGTGTTGCCAAGACCAAAGATGGCTATTATGTAGTTAGTCCTGATAATGGCAGTTTTACCCATGTCCTTAGATATCATGGTATAGAAGAGATACGGTCTATCGATGAGTCAATCAATAGATTGAAACGCTCTGATAACGGCAGAGTCAGTATCTTCCACGGTCGTGACTTATTTGGTTACTGTGCGGCAAGACTTGCTAGTGGCAAAATAAGTTATGAAGAGGTAGGTCCGACATATCGAGTAGAAGATATTGTTACCCACAATATTGCCGAGGCAACAATCTTAGAAGATGGTATAAGTGGTATCTTTGAGATATGTGACCCTAATTTTGGTAATCTCTGGACTAATATAGAACTCGATGACTTTGATAAGCTATTTAGTCATGGTGATGAGATTGAAGTGACGGTTACTTATGAAGACGATGAAGTCTATCATGACACCATACCTTATTATCCTTCTTTTGGAATGGCTAAGGAAGGTACAGTCATGATATACAATAACGAACTAAACAAGATAGCAATGGCCATCGTCAGGGGAAGCTTGCTTTATGCTTATGGACTTGGCTATGGCGATAATTGGAAAGTAACTTTTAGAAAGGGACGCAAATGAATAGATTCGTAGTATTTCAAAGTGATTTTGGCCTCCTTGATGCCGCAGTAAGTTGCATGGAGGGCGTTGTCTATAAGGTCGACCCTGATCTCAAGATATCCCATGTCACCCATGACATAACCCCCTACAATATTTTCGAAGGGTCATATCGTCTTTTTCAGACCGTCTACATTTGGCCTGAGGGCACGGTCTTTGTCTCTGTCGTTGACCCCGGTGTTGGCTCTGAGCGCAAGTCAGTAGTAGCTAGGACAAAGGACGGGCAATACATTGTCACCCCCAATAACGGTACATTAACTCATGTCCACAAGTTCTTTGGCATAGAAGCTATAAGAGAGATATCCGAAGCTACTAATCGTCGCAAGAACACGGAGCTTTCATATACCTTCCATGGCCGTGATGTGTATGCCTATACAGCAGCCCGCCTTGCCAGTGGCATCATATCCTTTGAGGAAGTTGGCCCTGAACTAAGTCTTGATGAGATTGTCGACTTTGATATCTTTGAGACGAAGATTACTGATGATACCATCACTGGTCAAATCGATATTCTTGATGGTCGCTTTGGCTCACTTTGGACATCTATTACCAATGATGAGTTTAAGTCTTTGGGTTTTACCTTTGGCGATATGGTCGATGTCCACATCTACAACAACAAAACCGAAGTTTATAAGAATCAGGTTTTATATGGCCCAACCTTTTCCGCTGTCAATGTCGGTATGCCAATTGTATACATGAACTCGGTCTATCGCATGGCCTTAGCTATTAACCAAGGTTCTTTTGCCAAGGCTTATTCTATAGGTGTAGGTAATAATTGGCTAATCACCTTCAAGAAGGTCAGCGCAAAATAGAAGATAGGCGTTTATAGAGGATAAAGGTAACCATAGAATTTACTATGGCCTTTATCGCATTAAACAAGACAATAAAGGGCATTAGTCCTACAACAAAGGATACATCTACACCCATAAAGTAAGGTGTGACAACTAAGTTAGCCAAAGACATGACGACAATCATAGCGATACTACCAAGTACTAAGCTTATGATGGCGTTTCTTTTGGTTTTGTGTCTTTTATAAAAGAAGGATGACACAGCGACTAATGCGGAGGTCGCTAAGATGTGCATGATGATGCCATAGATGCCACTGGCAGCACTTACGGTCATTCCTTGGATGAGGGAGGCTATTATCGTTACGACAATACCCGCCAAAGGCCCATAGGCAAAACCAGCGATGAGGATGGGAATGTCGGCAGGGTCATACTCTAAAAAGGTGACTTGGGGAAAGATGGGAAAGTGGATGAGATAGACCATGACAATCGATACGGCGATAAGAATGGCCATCCTTGTCATCTTTTTAATCTGTGCATTCATTTAGTACCTCTTTTCTAGAAGTCTGCCAAATAAAATAACTCC
>CAZXIB010000147.1:0-2803 GCA_964639815.1 uncultured Thomasclavelia sp.
CAAGTACTAAAGGCATACAAGCCCACAAAATTTTTGTTGTTTTTTTCATTTTATTAACCTCTCAAATTAAATTTAACCTTTTATACCAGCGCGGCCAAATCCACGCATAATATACTTTCTAAAGAATATGAATAACAAGAATAATGGAACGGTGACGACAACAGTCGCTGCCATTTGATAACCATAATCTGTCATTCCGGTGTCAGCATCAGTAAAGCCTGAGCCTCTTAAACCATTAGAGATCAACCAGTATTCATCACTTTGAGTGACAAGAGCTGGCCACGCATATGAGTTCCAAGTACCCATGAATTTTAAGATCGTAATTGAAATTAAAATTGGGGCTGCAAGAGGAACCATAACTTTGAGTAAATAACTAAAGTCGCTCTTTCCATCGACTTTAGCCGCTAAATAAAGTTCTTTAGGGATGGCTGCAAAATTCTGTTTAAGTAAATATACGTAATAAACACTTACCCAGAACGGAACAATCATCGCCGCATATGCTTCCAATAAAGTTTGGTCACTAATCCAACCAAAACTTGCAACGGTGACATAGTTAGAAATAACCATCATTTCACCTGGAATCATCATCGTCATTAAACACACTAAAAAGATTGCATCACGCCCTTTAAATGTTAAGCGTGAAAACGCAAAAGCCGCTAAAACAGTCGTAATTAATGTACCTAATGTCGAAATAGCACCAACCACAATGGTATTAACCATATAGGTTGTAAACTCAAAATTTCTAAAGACGTACACGTAGTTCGACCACATGACGACTGTTGGAAAGAAAGTTTGATAAGTAGTTTGAATTTCACTATTAAGCTTTAAGGAAGTAATGATCATCCAATAGAATGGAAAAACCATAATTAAAGCTAAGAAGGTAATAACGATATAGACAATAACTGTCCAGAAAGTTTTGCTTGCAATGTCGCGTTTTCTTAAATTATCGACAGTAGCATTACCTTCTTTAATGACTAAACGAATTTCTTGGCCACTAAGTGGGGTTTCTTTAAAATCAATATATTGTTTATTAGTAATAATTTCTTCCATATTTCCCTCCACTAACTAGTAACCTTTCTCTTACTTAATGCAAGTTGTAAGACTGTAAAGATTAAAATGATTATAAATAAGATAACTGCAACCGCAGCTGCTCTAGATGTATGCGTAATAATGTTTTCATAGATATAGTAAACAACGGTTAAAACGTAATAGTTATCAGCTGATGTACCGCCACCATAATTACCAAACAAACCGACAACAGACGAATATTCTTTAAAGGCTCCGATAAACGAAGTGACCGATAGATATAAAATCTGTGGCATCAACGCCGGAACTGTAATATGCGTCAAAACTTTCCAAGAAGGTGCGGCATCAATTTTAGCTGCTTGATAATATTGTTTATCTACGTTTTGTAAACCACTGAGCAAGATTAAAATCTTAAATGGCAAATCACCCCAAATGATATAGACACATAATGGAACCATCGCCATCCAGCGACTTGCACCATAAATCCAAACAGTATCTGTACCTAGTCCAAATATATAGTTAATCAGACCCGACTTATCAAAAATAACACTAAAGACCATACCGACAGCAATCGTGTTGGTGACGTATGGTAAGAAGAATACGGTTTGATATATTTTTTGGAACCATCTGAGATTATTTAATAAAACCGAGATTATTAAACTCAAAACAATCGAACATGGAACCGTAACAAAAACGATAAAGAACGTATTTGGTAACGCGTATTGGACGACGTTAGTAATATAAACAGCACTTGTTGTTTCCGTCGCTTCTTGAATTGGTTTAATACCTAAAACATGCAAGAAATTATCGAAGGTAAAACCATCGCTTGTCGATGTAATTTGGTTATAGTTTTCCATAAATGCAATACAGATCGTATTAATTAATGGATAGACTAAAAAGACAGACATTAAAATTAAGACTGGAGCAAGATATAACCATCCTTTCCAGTTATTCTTGCGTTCTTCGTCTTGGACACCACCTACTTTGAAGGACTTTTTGTATTTACTTTTGCTGACCAAATTAACAACGATATTTTCTTTTTCGTTATAGCCTAGACGAAGTTCACCTACTCCGTCGCTAGTAAAAGTTGTGTCTTCGGAAATTAATTCCTTTTTGACAACTACTTCTTCAGTTTCTAGCTCGACATCGTAAGTCTTCTTTTTCTTAAACAATTTCTTTAAAAAGTTCATATCGCTAACCTAACTACTTTATTTAACGTAGATTCTTTCTTGTGTTTCTTTATTGAATAAGAACATTTTATGAGGTTTAACATTGAAATAAATAGTTCCCGAAATTTTTCCATAGTTTTCGTTATTGACTATGGCTCTTAATGTCTTTTCAACACAATTATCATTCATACCTATAACAGATATATCTCTACCAAGAATTTGGATTTGATCTACTTTACAGTGTAATCCAGTTTTATCGGTAGTATTTAAGGCAAAGCCTTCAGGACGGATGCCGATATAGACATCTTGATCTTTGACACCTTTAGCATCACCTACAACATCATCTCCGATTAACACTTTTCCTTTAGAAACTTTTCCAGTAAATACGTTAATTTGTGGAGTTCCTAAGAATTGAGCAACGAATAAGTTGACTGGATTATCATAAACCTTTTGAGGTGAATCGATTTGTTGTTTAATACCATCTTTTAAGACTAAGATTTCATCGCTAATCGACATAGCTTCGTCTTGGTCATGAGTAACGAAAATCGTTGTGATACCAGTTTCTCTTTGAATACGACGAATTTCTTCACGAGTTTGTAAACGTAAAC
>CAZXIB010000148.1:0-2799 GCA_964639815.1 uncultured Thomasclavelia sp.
GCGGTCAGGGTGCGCTGAACTGCGACCGAGGTGAGCTGAAGACACGGAATAATCACTGCAAAAGTAGAGGAGATTATAGGGAAGATATTGAAAGAATTTGGAGAAGAAAAGACGATTCTTCTGATTGGTCGATATAACTATGACATGGATAAACTTTTTAATACTGGACTCTTTAAAGAAGGGCCAAACAATCAAATCCAAAGTGTAAAATATCCTGAAGCCAATATCACATTTATGACCGCCCACAGTTCAAAAGGATTAGGTTATGACAATGTCATTTTAATCAATATGTTTGAAGGAAGATTTGGATTTCCTTGCCAAATCGAAGACGACCCCATCATGAAACTTGTAAGATACGAAGATACTAGTATGCCATTTGCTGAGGAGCGTCGTTTGTTCTATGTAGCGATGACAAGGACAAAGAACCACGTATACATTGCAACACCTAAAAACAAGCCATCTCGTTTTCTAGTAGAGCTTATCAAAGACTATAAACTGCCACATGATGAAGAAATAAATATGCAAACAGTCGATTTATTTTCACTACGTTGTCCAGTGTGTGGATTTCCCCTAAAGTACGAATACAACAAGAACTACGGCTTAAGTCTATGGATTTGCACAAACGATGTTGAAGTTTGCGATTTCATGACAAACAATAAAAACCACAAGCATGATATTTTCAAATGCCCCAAATGCTCAGATGGATACATGGTTGTAAGAACAAATTCAAAAAACGGTAATGTGTTTTATGGATGCACAAACTATCATAACGATAAAGACAAGTGCAAGAATATGATACCTCTGAAGGAGTAACGTAGTTTCATATTGTAATGCCAGACAGCGTTTATCGCGACGCTTTTACTATGCTTGAACACTTAAAGCATTATCCAATCCCGTAAAACCTTTCAAAATATTCATTTAGTTTATTGATTACACTTTGCTTCTTTTCGGCACGTGCTCCGCCGCCGAAACGGGACATTGGAGGAAGGAGTTTATCAATTGTCGTTCCGCTCGTTTTTAAAGAACCATCGCGGAACGATGCTTCTATAAGTCTTCTTGTCTCTTCGTCCTTTAGATTTTCCTCTTGGATGATAATGGATAGCTGACGTTCCTTTTCGTCCGCTACAAAAGAGCGCCATTCCAACAAAACATCATCTACATCGTTGATGCCAGCGATAAAGGTTTCAATGAGCGCCTTTTTGCTTCGAAGTTCAGGGCTCGCATCTATTGCTCTACGGATATCCATCAATACTTCCTTATCGTTGCAGTGAGAGTCGTGATACTTCTTTACAAGCAATAAGATATAGTCAATGTTTATTTCAATCTGTTTGATTAGCTCAATCTCAAAAATAATATCATCAGTAATATCCTCTTTTTCTCCTGTAGGTCTGCGATTTTTCCATTCATCACGAAGGTCTTGATATCTGCCAAGATAATCCTGAAACTCTCGTTCAGTAAGTATTTCATTTCCTTCAAATTCATCAAAAGAGATTAGGATATTGCGCATACGAAGAATGGCACCAAACAAGACGATAAATTCACGTTGTCTATGTTCACCGGTTATGCGTCCCTCTGAAAGCGGAAACTTCTCGGTCAACTCCGTAATCATGTCGACATAACCTTGGTGGTATTTCCCATTGCTATCCACATAACCGTAATAATAATCCTTGTAACCCCGCAACAGTACGATACCGCCAGCGTCTGGGTCACCGAAAGTAGAAATAGCATAATCTGTGCGTTTTTGTAAGTTACGAAAACAGATGATATTTCCGAAGGTCTTGATAGAGTTAAGTATGCGGTTAGTGCGCGAAAAGGCTTGGATAAGTCCGTGCATCTTTAAATTCTTGTCTACCCACAAAGTATTGAGCGTTGTTGCATCAAAACCAGTTAGGAACATATTGACTACAATGAGAAGATCCAGCTCTTTATTCTTCATTCGCAAAGAAACATCTCTGTAATAATTTTGGAACCTGTCTCCATCAGTAGAGTAATTAGTATTGAACATCTCGTTGTAATCTTGGATGGCCATTTCCAAAAAATCTCTAGAGTTCATATCAAGAGCGTTTGTGTCCTCTGAATTTTCCTCATTCAGAATGCCATCAACTTCTTCTTCATTTGCACCATAACTATAAATCAGCGCAACCTTGAGATGGTGTTGAGGCTTCTCCTTCATTTGGTGCTTAAACTCTGCATAATAGAGCTTTGCTGCCTCTATAGAAGATACTGCAAAAATGGAATTGAATCCGCTAAGCCTCTGTTTCTTCTTATCCTCTTCGACTACTCTCCTGCTACTGGCAGATGCCACATCAGTAATATTTTGTAGTACATTAAAGCTATAGTTTTGACTGCCACGATAAGTCTTCTGATTAAAGTGCGTTAGTATATAGTCAGTAACCAAACGTATACGTTCTGGGGCCAAAAATGCTCGCTCCCTATCGATGTCCCAAACATTTTCGTCATCTATGTCCGGGTCACTATCCATGGTCTTGATGAAGTCTACTCTGAATGGAAGCACATTTTTGTCATTGATAGCATCCACGATAGTGTAGGTATGTAGCTTATCGCCAAATACTTGCTCTGTTGTTCGCATAGTTGGTTTATAGTTAGTTGATGTATTGACAGCTAATATTGGTGTGCCGGTAAAACCAAATAGATAATACTTGCGAAAGTGCTTGATGATAGCAAGGTGCATATCACCAAACTGACTACGGTGACATTCATCAAAGATGATAACTACATGCTTATCAAAAACAACATGCTTGTCGTTCTTTTTGATGAAAGTGGAGAGCTTCTGAATAG
>CAZXIB010000149.1:0-2786 GCA_964639815.1 uncultured Thomasclavelia sp.
AAGAAAAGCCCCAGCTTTTGGGGCTAATTAGTACAATCTTACAAAGTATGGAACAGAAGCACCGTCAACATATATTGAAGAGATAACGGTTGTACCATTCCAGTTGCCGTGTAGAGCTAGACCATTACCAAGGTAGACAGCGACATGCCATGTGCCATTACCACCATCGGCATACTCTACTAAGTCACCCGGTTGTGCTTCACTAGAATCGATGACGTAACCGTTATAGATATTGACCGAGGAACCATAGTACGTTGACAAGAAGGCCGTTGCGACTTCATTACACCAGCCACTCATACCGACAAATTGCTCAGCTAAGGCATAGATATCGGTGTTGTCGACATCAGCCAAGGAATCAGCGATCTCTTGTAGAGCTGCTGCGTAAGCTTCTTGTTGGGCAATAAGAGCTTGTCTTTCTGCTTCTTCTAGCTCCGCCAACATAGCTTCATACTCTTCTGTGCTGATAATCGTGACATTGACGTCAAGAGTCGTTACGTTTGCTGCGGCATCAGCAGCCATGACAGTTATCGTATACTCGCCAGCTGTGTTGACATCTAGGGTACCAAAGCTACTTACAGCTCTTACACCGACGTTGTCGGTGACGGTTAGCCAGTCACTGAGGTTTAATACATTTCCTTCGACTAGAGTTATCTCTGTCAAGTCCTCATCTGTGAATTTGATAACGGGTGCGATGGTATCAGAGCTCAATGTTTTTACGTTCTGAATATACTTGTCGTTTTCTTCGTTAGAGAAGCCCATCAAGACTATTACTAAGAAGATTGTTAACAGCAGTTTCAGTTTCTTCATAGATCTCCTTTAGTTAGTTTTGGGTAATCTCACCCACAACTCAGACACATTATAGAAGACTTCACCAGACATTGCAAGCTTAAGTATGTAGACCCTATAATACAAAATATGAAGCAAGTCTTAGTCATTGCCGGACCTACCGCTATCGGTAAAACAGCTTTTAGTTTAGAGGTTGCCCAAAGATATGAAGGTGAGATTGTGTCTGGTGACAGTGTACAAGTCTATAGAGGTTTAGACATAGGATCGGGCAAGGCCACCAAGGATATTATAGGCGATATTCCTCATCACTTAATCGATATATGTGATGCCAAAGAGAACTATGATATACATCGTTTTCAAAGCGATGTCAGAGATAAGATAGAAGAAATAAGTCAAAGAGGACATTTGCCGATTATCGTTGGTGGTAGTGGCCTATATCTAAAAAGCGCCTTATATGACTATCGCTTTAAAGAAGAGGTGACAGCTGATGATGAGTACAGCTACTTAAGCAATCAAGACCTCTATGAGCGGCTTAAAGAAGTCGATTCCAGGGCCTTAGAGAAGATACATATAAATAATCGCAAACGCCTACTGAGAGCTTATAACTACTATCTTAAAAATGGGCAGACGATGTCGGAGAATATCGAAAATCAACGTCATGAACCGCTATATGATGTCCTCTTTTTAGGTTTGACGTGTGAAAGAGCTGAACTATATGAGCGCATCGATAAGCGTGTTAATCAGATGATAGTTGATGGCCTAAAAGAAGAAGTTACCAAGCTTTTAGATATGGGCCTCAACTTTTCTTTTAGATCTATGCAAGCCATCGGTTATAGACAATGGGAGGCCTATTTCAAAGGTGAGGCTATCGAAGAAGAAGTCGCAGCTTCTATCAAGAAGGCAACACGCAACTTCGCTAAGCGCCAATATACTTGGTTTAATAATCAGCTACCCATGAAGTGGTGTGATATAAAAGACTTAGATAGTGCTTATAAGGAGATAGATAAATGGATTATCTAGAACGTTTACGATATCTATTAGAAGACGAGCAGATTGAAAGATTAAAAAAGGCTAGCGTCTTAGTTTGTGGTTGTGGGGGTGTTGGCTCCTTTTGTGCTGAAGCTCTAGCCAGAACAGGCGTTGGCCATATCATTCTTGTCGATCGCGATATCGTCGCTCCGTCTAACCTCAATCGCCAACTGATGACGACTAAAGCTGATATCGGCATGCCTAAAGTAGAGGTCTTAAAACGTCGATTAGAGGCTATAAGCGACTGTAAGGTCGAAGTCATTGACACCTTTATCGATGAGGCGTTTGTACTACCAAAAGTTGACTATGTTGCCGATTGTGTCGATACACTAACAGCTAAGTTCGCACTAGTCAAAAAGGCTAAAGAAGCTGGCATACCATCGCTTTCCGCAATGGGCAGTGCTAAGCGGCTAAGTCCTGAAGGTATAAGGCATACCAAACTATCTAAGACTCGCAATGACCCTCTAGCTAAGGCTTTTAGAAGCCTTGTCAAAAAGGAGGGTTATACTCATGATATCCCCGTTGTCTATATCGATGCACCTACAAGACAAGTTGAAGTAAACCTGCCTGGCAATACACCCAAAGAGCGTCATCCTTTGGGATCTGTCATTTTCGCCGTAGGTAGTGTTGGCCTATATATGGCCTATGTCATCTGTAGTGAGCTCTGGTCGAGTAATTGATAGGGATAAAAGATAGACTATGTTTATTTGTTTCTTGAATCAACAAACTAAGACAAACACTTACGACAAACGATAGCCTGATATGGAAGGTGTTGCAACGTATCTCACTTTTTAATAAACAATAACTCTTTTCTCAATAGCAATGACCTTACACTGATGAAGGGTGATAAGGTTGTCTAGTTTGCACATATAAGCTCCGATAATTCGTTCTTCAGAGATTGTTGGTGGAGTGAATATGCACTAGTCAATAGAATGTAGACACTTTACAAGTTTTTTAGTCACCTTTATTCG
>CAZXIB010000150.1:0-2759 GCA_964639815.1 uncultured Thomasclavelia sp.
GCATTCCTTCGTCTGAAGAATAAGAATGAAAAGGCTACATCGCTTGGTTTCTTTATCGGAGGCTTCTTTGGAGGCGTTACCGAGCCTGTTCTTTACGGTCTGTGCTTTAAATACAGACGCACTTTCCTAGGACTTGTTGTGGGAGGATTTCTAGGTGGAGCATATGCCGGAATCACAGAGACTGTAATGTATGCCTTCTCCGGCAGTAGCTTCTTAACAGTGCTGGGATTTGCAGGCGGAAGTTCCGCAAATTTTGTAAACGGCTTAATTGCCTGTGTCATCGCAATGTTGGGCGCAGCAGTTGTAACATTTTTGTTTGGATTTAAGAAAGAGGACCTCGAGCTTCCTGGAGAGTCGTCTGACGAAGAAGTTTCGCCGAAGTTGGAAAATAAGATTGACGTCACTGCATGTATTGATGGAAAGGTGATTCCGCTTTCTGAAATTAAGGATGAGGTATTCTCAACCGGTATGGCGGGTAACGGCGTTGGCATAATTCCAAGCGGGAACGTAATCACAGCCCCTTGTGCAGCAACGGTAGTTACCGTAATGGAGAACACAAAGCACGCAGTCGGATTGGCATTAGCAAACGGTGCAGAGATTCTTATTCATGAGGGAATCGACACCGTAAACCTGCAGGGTGAAGGCTTTAAGCTTTTTGTAAAGGCAGGCGATAAGGTTAAAAAAGGAGACAAACTGATAGAATTTGATAAAGCACTTCTTGAAGGCAAGAAAATCGATACGACAACGATTGTCCTTTTGACCAACAGCAACGAATATGAAAGCGCCGAATTCCATTCCGATATGGATGCTAAGGCGGGAGAAACCGTAGTTATCAGCTTTTAGGAGGTATGAAAAGACTATTAATCCGTGCAGATGATTTGGGCTTTTCTGAAGCCGTCAATTATGGCATTTACAAGACGGTAAAGGACGGAATTATCAGAACTGTAGGGTTGATGACGAACATGCCTTCATCTGAGCAAGGCTATAACCTGATTAGGGATTACGATTTGTGTCTGGGGCAGCATACGAATATTTGTGTGGGAAAGCCGCTAACAGACCCAAAATACATCCCAAGTCTTGTAGGAAGCGATGGGGAATTTAAACCCTCCAGCGAGTATAGAAAGGCTAAGGACGATTTCGTCAACCTAGACGAGGTAATCCTAGAAATTGAAGCACAATACCAGCGATTTGTAGAAATCACTGGGAGACAGCCGGACTATTTTGAAGGACACGCTGTAAAGAGTGATAACTTTTTTAAGGGCTTGGAAATTGTCGCAGAAAGACATGGACTTTCCTATCTACCCTTTATTGTAAGCGGCCCTATCCCTTTTAGGTCGTCTACACTTTACATGTATATGGACAGCATGAAGCCGGATTATGATCCGATGGCCTCATTAAAGAACTGTCTTGAGTATGCGCATGAGGACGGAGTGGAGATGTTTGTGTGCCATCCGGGCTATCTAGATGCATATATCCTGAACAAATCCAGCCTTACGATACCAAGAGTTCTAGAGGTAGAGATGTTGTGTGCAGAGGAGACAAGGCAGTATCTTCTTGAGCAAAAAGTACAGCTTGTTACATATAACTGTCTTTGACAGCCTTTTGAGACAAAAAGCCTCATATCCCACTATTATAGCGGGAGATTTGAGGCTTTCGCTTGTTTTATGGATGCACGTTACTTTTTCTATTTCTTAGTCATAGCACAAATATTTCGCATCTTTTTTGTAGGGATAATCTGTTTTGATGTACAGAAGCCAAATGCTTCATGTAAGGCATCGGTAATCTCTGTCCTTGTATAGACAGGTTGATATCCTTTGCCTTTGCATCTGATAAAAACAAAAGGGCAAACCTAATCATCAGATATTAAAAGTCATCCTATTATAGATGTGATATAATATCTCCGATTTTAAAAGGAGGCTATCAATGGGATTTATAACCAATCTCTTCAACACTGATAAGAAAATCTTACAGGATATAGAAAAGGCTGTTAGGCCTATCGAGTCATATTCCAAACAGATGGAGGCCTTAAGCGACGAAGAGCTAAAAGCTAAGACCGATGAGTTTAAAGAGCGTTTAGCTAATGGCGCTACGCTTGATGACATCATGTGTGAGGCCTTTGCGGTAGCTAGAGAAGCTGCTAGACGGGTCATTGGTGAATACCCATACTTTTGTCAGTTAGAAGGTGCCTTAGTACTACACCGTGGCGATATCGCTGAGATGAAGACTGGTGAGGGTAAGACGCTGACTAGCGTCATGGCGGTATACCTCAATGCCTTAGAGGGCAAAGGTGTCCATGTCATTACAGTCAATGAATACTTAGCTGGACGTGATGCGGAGTGGATGGGCGCTATTCACCGCTTCTTGGGCCTTACTGTCGGACTTAACCTAAGACAGCTTACACCAGCCCAAAAGCGCGAAGCCTATAATTGTGATATTACCTATACAACTAACTCAGAAGTTGGTTTTGATTATCTTCGTGACAACATGGTCACAAGAACCGAAGACAGAGTTTTACGCGGTCTCAATGTCGCCTTTGTCGATGAGGTAGACTCTGTTTTAGTCGATGAATCTAGAACACCACTTATCATCTCCGGTGGCCAACGCAAGACAGCCAACCTCTATCAAAACGCCGATCGCTTCGTTAAGCGGCTAAAGGAAGAAGAAGACTATCAGATTGATGTCAAAGACCGCAGTGTCTCACTTACCGAATCAGGTATCGCTAAGGGTGAGAAGGCCTTTGGCGTAGACAACCTCTACGA
>CAZXIB010000151.1:0-2754 GCA_964639815.1 uncultured Thomasclavelia sp.
GAGTTTACATATACCACGATTCACTCGTTCGACGCTTTGAGCGAAACGATGGGCTTTGTAACGCTCATACTCATAGTGTGCGCGGGCGCGCTCGCCGCCATAGTGCTGTATAACCTTACAAATATAAATATAGACGAGCGGCGGAGGGAGATTGCCACGCTGCGGGTACTCGGCTATACCAAGCGCGAGGTCGCTGGCTATATCTACCGCGAAAGTTCCTTACTCACCCTCGCGGGGGCGCTGTTGGGGCTTTTGGGCGGCTGGCTGCTGCATATGTACATTGTAAGCAAGGTCAACAGCGTAATGATGATGTTCGTAAAGGCGATAAGCTGGACCAGCTACATTTGGTCGCTGTTGATTACAATGGGCTTTGCCATGGTGGTATACGCGTTTATGCTGATAAAACTCTACAAGATTGATATGGCGGAGTCGCTTAAATCAAACGAATAAACGGGAGAGGTATATATGGATAAAACTACTCTGCGCGACGGGCTTATGGAGCAACTCTGGCGCATGTACAAGATGGATATAATGGTATATTTGCGCGAATTTTTATTCGGCGAAACTGCGGCGCTGGAAAGTTTGTGCCGCTGCGGCGGGGCGTCCACGCCAACGGCGCTCGCCGAAGATATGAAGCTCAGCCGCCCCCGCACGGCAAACATACTCTCTACCCTGCGCAAAAAGGCGTTTATAGAGATGTCTGTCGACGAGGCTGACCGCCGCAGAATGAACGTCGTATTAACGCCCGCGGGGCTTGCGCACCTCGGCGAAAAACACGCCTGTTTAGAGAGCTACTTCGACGCCTGCGTAGAGGTACTCGGAGAGGAGAATATAACGGAACTCACTTCGCTTTTGCGTGAAACGGCAGACAAGGAAGGACGTATGCTCGAAAAATTCTATGGTTATTCAAAAGAGTAATGGGCGGCTGATATGCCGCAATTATAGCATAAATCGGGGCGCGCCTTATATACGGCGCGCCCCGATTTATATCTGTCTGTTTACCTGTGTGCCTTGCTTTCGCGGGCTTCTTCTTCGCGGTGCGAAAGTTTAAGCCCGTGTCCGGTGATGATGGGCGAAATTATCAGCCATATCGCCGCAATCGCGATTATTATATAGGTGACTATAGAGCCTGCCGAACGGGGCGCCCCGAATATCCAGCTGACAAGGTTGAAGTTGAATATTCCGTACAGACCCCAGTTAAGTCCGCCTATAATGCACAGAATGTAAGCTATAAAGTTTGCTATAACCATAATAAATCTCCTTGCAAACATTATGGGCGATAGTCATTCGGCTTATGCAAAAAATAAAAATAATATTGCAATTACAGGTTTGATATGCTACAATAATAGTATATGAACCAAAACGACGGCGCGGCGGAAGCCGCAGGCAAACTAAGTTTACAGCGCAAGGCGCAGCTCGTCACGGGCAAAGACTTCTGGACGACGCAGGACTATTCCGACGTCGGAATCCCTCCCATACGCTTTTCAGACGGTCCCAACGGTCTGCGCGTGCAGGAGGGCACAGCCGATAACTTGGGCATAGGCGGCTCTCTCCCCGCCACCTGCTTCCCGTGCGCTTGCGCCGTCGCCTCGTCGTGGGACAGGCAGCTCGCCCGCGCCCTCGGTATAAGGCTCGGCAAAGAGGCGGCGTTTTTCGGCGTAGACGTACTGCTCGGTCCCGGCGTAAACATAAAGCGCAATCCGTTGTGCGGGCGCAATTTTGAATATTTTTCCGAGGACCCGTACCTTGCGGGCGAGATTGCCGCGCAGTATATCCTCGGCGTGCAGGGCACGGGCACGGGGGCTTGCGTAAAGCACTTTGCAGCCAACAACCGCGAATGGGCGCGCACGATTTGCGACAGCCGCGTGGGCGAACGCGCCCTGCGCGAAATTTACCTTTACCCATTTGAAACTGCCGTAAAAAAGGGCGGCGTACGCTTTGTAATGACGGCTTACAATAAATTAAACGGCACATACTGCTCTGAAAACGGGCGGCTTATTTCGGGCATACTGCGCGGCGAATGGGGCTTCGACGGCGTTGTTTTGTCTGACTGGACGGGCACTGCCGACCGCGTTGCGGGAATAAGGGCGGGTGAGGACTTAGAGATGCCCCGCTGTGCCTTCACGCCCGAAGATGTACTCGCCGCCATAGATGACGGCAGTCTTTCGCAGACGGAATTAGACGTCTGCGCGCAGCGCATTATACGCGCCGCCCGCAGCCCCAAGGCGGAAAAGGCGGAGTACGACCATAACGAACACCTGCGCTTTGCAAGGGAGCTTGCCGAAAATTGCGCCGTGCTGTTAAAGAACGACGGCGCCCTGCCCATTGGCAAAGGCGGGCGCGTGGCAGTAATAGGCGACCTTGCGCGCGATATGCACATTCAGGGCGGCGGCTCGGCGCACGTCAACTGCGCCCGCCGCGACGATTTTTTACAGGAGTTTTCAAAAGGTGCGCATATATGCGGTTTTGAACGCGGCTACCGCCGCGACGGCAGGTGCGATAAAAAACTTGTTTCGCGCGCCGTGAAACTTGCAAAAACAGCCGATAAAACGGTACTGTTTTTGGGACTTAGCGAAAACGATGACGCCGAGGGCGGCGACAGGGCGCATTTAAGTCTGCCCGCCTGCCAGATAAATCTGTTGCAGAGCCTCGCCTCTGCGGGCGTGCGCCCCGTGGCAGTGCTGTGCGCGGGCGGCGCGGTAGATACCTCGTGGGATAATATGTGTTCGGCTGTGCTGTGTATGCACCTTGCAG
>CAZXIB010000152.1:0-2708 GCA_964639815.1 uncultured Thomasclavelia sp.
TACACCACTAGTCTTACACGGTGGCTCAGGCATTCCTAAAGACCAAGTCTTAAAGGCTATCTCACTGGGTGTCTCTAAGATTAACGTCAATACGGAGCTTCAGCTAGAATTTGCTGCTGCTACACGCAAATACGTCGAAGAGGGCAAAGACAAACAAGGCAAGGGCTATGACCCACGTAAGTTATTAGCACCTGGTGCTGATGCGATTGTCGCTAAGTGTAAGTCCATGATTGTTGACTTTGGTTCTGATAATAAGGCCTAAAGAAAAGAAGTTAAAAGGTAGCTCTAGTGGGGCTACTTTTTAATGCAAGCACCATGTAAGTTTGCTATGATTAGGGCGTGGACAAATTAGAAAGTGCGATTGCCCTAATCGATGGCCTAAAAGGTGATGAGGGTAAAGAAAGAATCGTAGATATATTAAAAGAAGCCTATGCATTAAGCGAAGAGTGTCTAGATGCCCTAACCTTACTGAGTCGTTTTACTGATGGCTATTCACAAAGGGAAGAGATGTTAGTGAGGGGACTAGAAAAGATAGAAGATAGGATAGATATAAGTAGGGATGACACTAGAGTCAGACAGTATTTGCGCTGTCTTAATGAACTGTATGAAGTTTATATGGCGGCAGGCAAACTGCCGCTGGCTTTAAAGACAGCCGAAAAGATATATGCACTAAAAGGCAATATCTATGCCATTAAGGATAGACTTTATGGCCTATACGCCTACTTTGATAAAGATAGAGATACATCTGATGTATCAATAGGAGTGCAGCATCTCATCGACCTTTTATATGCTTATGAGCGCTCAGATAATAGTTGTATAGGTTATCGCGCTGAGTTTATTTTGTTATATCCGGGTTTGCCCAGTGTCGTAAGTGGCGCAAAAGACGATGATGAAGAGTCATTAAAGGCAGCTTCTTTACTTCGCTGTTTTGCCTACTATATAAATAGAATGCCGATGGTTATAAAGTTTTTAGAAAGTGGTGAGCTATGGTAAAGGCTATACTATTTGATATGGATGGAACCCTCATTGATAGTGAGCGCTACTATTGTAATGAGGCCTATAATTATCTAAAAAGTTTAGGTTATAACGGCAGCAAAGAGCCATTATTTGACATAATTGGAACGACTATGGAAGAGACTTTTGCGATACTATCAAACTTGCTCGATGGTCGCCATAGTCCAAAAGAAATAGAAGAGTTGCATATGCGCCATCTCGAAAAAATTCCCCTAAATCATAAAGAATATATCTTTAAAGAAGTTCCTGAGATTTTGGGCTGGCTAAAAGAGAGGGGCTATAGACTTGCCATATGCTCTGGTAGTAGTAAGGAAGAGATTGAGAAGTTTATTAATAGTTGTGACCTCATTGATTTTATCAATATCTACCTTTCAACCGATGAAACTCTACCCAAGCCTAATCCTGATGTCTATCTTAAGGCCATGGAAGCTTTAGGCGTTAAACCTGATGAGTGTATTATAGTCGAAGACTCACCCAATGGCCTAAAGGCCGCGCGGGCCAGTGGTGCCTTTGTGATGGGGCGAATAGCTGAGCATCTAAATGGTAGGCAAGAAGCTAATCTACTTATAAGAGACTTATATGACTTAAAGACATATCTAGGAGGAGAAAGATGAGCGAAGATACAATCGTTATAAATGGTGGTAAGAAACTAGAGGGTACAGTCAAAATAAGTGGAGCTAAAAATGCCACTGTCGCCCTATTACCGGCTACGGTCTTGGCTAGTGAAGTCGTCACCATCTTTGATGTTCCAGCCATCGATGATGTCGAGGCTTTGACGACCCTTCTAGGAGAGCTCAACGTCAAAGTCACCAAAAAGAATGACCACATTATCATCGATCCCAGAGAGATAAGAAATGTTACTTTAGACCATGAAGCTGTTGGGAAGTTGCGTGCTTCTTATTACTTCATGGGCTCGCTACTTGGAAGATACAAGGAAGTCAAAATCAAGATGAGTGGCGGATGTTACCTAGGCCCTAGACCCATCGACCTGCACTTAAAGGGTTTTGAAGCCTTAGGAGCCCACATCGACTATGATGATGGCTACTATATGATAAAAGCTGATACTTTAAAAGGCGCTAATATCTATCTTGATATTGCCTCTGTTGGAGCTACCATCAATATCATGATGGCTGCGGTGTTTGCTGAGGGGCGGACGACGATAGAAAACGCCGCTAAAGAACCGGAAATAATCGATGTCTCTTCAATGCTCAATAAGATGGGCGCTAAGATTAGAGGAGCTGGCACAAGCGAGATAACCATTGATGGCGTAAAGAGGCTTGGTGGATGCTTTCACGAGATTATCCCCGACCGCATTGAGACAGGCACCTATATTATTCTAGCTGCTGCTTGTGCTAAGTATTGTAAGGTTGAAAATGTCATCCCCCAACACATCGAAGCTCTGCTTATGAAACTAGAAGAGATGGGTGTTCGGATGAATGTAGGTGTTGACTGTGTCGAGATATTTGAAAGTCATGATTTAAGACCTATTGAGACCAAGACCTTGCCCTACCCAGGGTTTGCCACCGACCTCCAACAACCCCTAACCGCCCTACTAACCCAAGCTACAGGCATATCGCGCATCAATGAAACCATCTATCCTGAGCGTTTTAAGCACTGTCGTGAATTAGCTCTCATGGGCGCAGAGATAGAAGTTGGGGAAGCCTCATCTACTATTACTGGGCCAACACCTTTAG
>CAZXIB010000153.1:0-2708 GCA_964639815.1 uncultured Thomasclavelia sp.
TCCATGCCCTCCGTTTCGCTGAATTTAAAGACCGCCCGCGTGCGGTCTTTTTTTTCGCCCGCGTACAGGAAAGGAGCGTCAGTTGTGGATAGTTCTGTTGAGAAGTTTGAGACTTACCCCCGAGTGACTTTCGACGAGTTCGCAGAGCCGAGCCGTGAAGAGTGGTACGCGGAGGCGAACGCGGCGCTGAAAGGCGCGCCGTTTGACAAGAAGATGTACACTGAGACGTACGAAGGGATTACGCTCGAGCCAATTTATAATCTCGAGGATGCGCAATCATTCCTTGAGCTCGGCGGATTCCCCGGCGAAGCGCTCTTCATGCGCGGGACAAAAAGCTCTGGCTTCATTGCCTCTCCATGGAGCGTCGCGCAGGGAACGGCAGACGTGCTGCCGGCGGCGGCGAACGCGGCGGCGAAGTTTGAGCTTGAGCGCGGCGCAACAGTCGTCAACTTTGAGCTTGACGAATGTACGCTGCTTGGGCTTGACCCATCGCCGGAAATTTTCAAGGATGGATACAGAGGGCTTTCTCTTTCAACTCTCCGCGACGCGGAGGCGGCTTTTTCAGGATTTGATTTTTCAAAAACGCCCATTTATATCTACGCCGGGGCCTCTTCGGCCGCGCTGCTAGCGCTCTTTGCGGCGCGCGCGCGGACCGCTGGAGAGGCGTTTTCGCTCGCATCCGCGCGCGGCTGCATTGGCGCGGACCCTCTAGGCGAGCTCGCGCGGCGCGGCAAATTGCCCGTCCCAATTGACGAGCTCTACAACGAGATAGCGCTATGCATCGAATGGGCTGAGGAAAAAGCGCCAGGCCTTAAGACTATCGCCATACAGGGCGCGGCCTACCACGACGGGGGTGCGAGCGCGACGCAGGAGACGGCCTGCGCGATGAGCGCCGCGATCGCCTATATTCGCGCAATGGCCCGCCGAGGCATAGATCCTGAACGAACCGCGCGCCAGATAAAATTTAGCTTCTCTCTCGGCACAAACTTCTTTATGGAAATCGCGCGCCTGCGCGCGGCCCGCGTAGTTTGGGCACAGATTATTGAGGCTTTCGGACTTTCTTGCGACGAAGAGGGGCGGCTTGACATGATTGCGCGCACATCGCGCTTCACTGAGACTCTCTACGATCCATACGTGAACATTCTGCGCGAGACGACGCAGGCCTTCTCGGGCGCGGTCGGCGGAGCCGAGATGATGCAGGTCGGATGCTTCGACGGCGCGGCCCGCCCTGCGACGGAGCTCTCAAAGCGCGTCGGGCGCAACATCCAGATAATGCTCCAGGAGGAGTTTGATATGCTTCAGCCTATCGACCCGGCGGGCGGCTCGTGGTACATAGAGCGGCTCACCTCGCAGTGCGCGGCGAAGATTTGGGAGCTGCTGCAAAAGATCGACGCCGCAGGCGGGCTCTATACATCGCTCAAAAATGGCTCCGTGCAGGACGAGATATCCGCGGTCTTCAAAAAGCGGCTGAAAAATCTCGCTCTGCGCAAAGATCGCGCCGTCGGCACAAATATGTATCCGAACATTATTGAAAAGCCGCTTGAAGACAACTCACCGAAGGGCGCGGAGCTTTACGCGCAAAGGCGCGAGGCGATAGAGAAATTCATCGAAGTCTCTGAGCGCGAGCACGCGGCGAAAATTCTCTCTACTCTGCACGCGGAGGTGAACGCGGGCGCGGGGTGCTTCATTTCGCGCCTTGCCGAGGCATTTATGTCCGGCGCGACAATAGGCGAGGCGCGGCGTGCGCTTGACGACGAATTCTGCGGCGACGAAAGCGCGCGCGCGATCGGCGCACACCGCTGGACAGAGGAGATAGAGGCGCTGCGCATGAGGACAGAGAGCTACATGGCAGAGAGCGGCAAAACAATAAAAATTTTCCTCGTGAACATGGGGCCTGTGCCGCAGCACAAAGCTCGCGCGGACTTCAGTACAGGTTTTATGGAAGTAGCCCATTTTGACGTTATTCGCAGCGATGGATTTTCAGCGGCAGAAGAGGCGGCGAAGGCTGCTGCCGAATCAGGGGCAGTCGCCTCCGTAATCTGCTCGACAGACGACACATATCCGGAGCTTGTTCCGCCTATTGCCGCCGGAATTAAGGCTCTCGCGCCTGAAATGAAAGTTTTATTGGCCGGAGCTCCGGCTGCGGAGTACAAAGAGACATACCTCAACGCCGGTGTGGACGATTTTATCCATGTTCGCGCAAACTGCTATGAAATACTGAAAAACATTCAGGATTATGCGATAAACTGCGGCGATGCCGCTTCGGAGGCGCGTTAAGATGGCAGCGAAATTCCCGGATTTCACAAAAATCCCGCTTAATATGGAGCCGCGCAGGCCGGTTGGCTTCGATGAATGGAAGAAAAAAATCGAAAAAGAAACGGGGCGCAGTTACGAGAGTTTGATGCACAGAACAATGGAGCAAATAGACGTGGCGCCTCTTTACACGCCCGAGGCTTACGAAGGCATGACGCATCTGCACTATACGGCAGGCATTCCGCCTTTCCTGCGCGGGCCGTATCCTACGATGTACGTCACGCGTCCATGGACTGTGCGCCAGTACGCCGGATTTTCCACCGCAGAGGAAAGCAACGCCTTCTACAGGCGCAACCTTGCAGCCGGACAGAAGGGGCTTTCAATCGCGTTTGACCTTGCAACGCACCGCGGATATGACTCGGATCACCCGCGCGTCGTGGGCGATGTCGGCAAGG
>CAZXIB010000154.1:0-2706 GCA_964639815.1 uncultured Thomasclavelia sp.
AGATATTAGAGGCTGGTGGCACAATTATTCAAGAGACTAGACGCTTTGATGAAGCGAGCGGCACAACAGTGCCTATGCGAAAAAAAGAAGGAGCAGTAGACTACAAGTACTTCCCAGAACCCAATATCTACCCAATATATATAGAAAGAGATAAAATCGAAGCTCTTTTAGCTACTTTACCAGAGCTACCTGATGCCAAGATAAAACGCTATACTGATAAACTTGGCCTTAGCGATTATGATGCTAATGTCTTGTTGCAAGATAAGAGGTTGGCGGACTTCTATGACAGGGTCATGGAAAATTGTGACAACGCTAAGATGGCTTGTAATATCCTAATATCTGAACTACAAGGTCTACTAGCCAAACATGACCAAGATATAAGCACAACCAAAGTTTCACCTAAGTCTTTGGCTAGACTTGTATCACTAATAAGTGATGGTACTATTTCTTCAAAACAAGCTAAAGAAGTCTTGGAAGATATGTTGTCAGGAGAAGAACCTGATGCCATAATCGAAAGAAAGGGTATGAAGCAGGTTTCTGATGTCGGGTTAATATCGCAAATAGTCGATGAGGTCTTGGCTGATAACCCAGAATCAATTGCTGACTATAAAAACGGTAAGGATAGGGCAATGGGATTTCTTGTTGGACAAGTTATGAAGAAGTCAAAAGGTCAGGCTAATCCTAAGATAGCTTCTGAGCTTGTCAAAGAGAAACTCGCCAAGTATTGAACGATATGCTAAAATGAGGTGCATATGGCAAAAACAGTAAAGACTAGTAAGCGCGTTAAGCGTAAGTTGTCCCGTAGTGCTATCTTACTTATCGCGGGGCTTATCATCATACTAATACCATGTATTATATTTGGCGGTATCTTGTTGAGTGCTGCGCTCAACACCGGAACACCTATCTTTGGTGAAAGATATACAGGTGACTTAGACCCGGCTATTGAAGACAGTGAGATTGAAGCTATAACAGAAACGATTTCCGCTATGGATGATGTAGAAAGTGTCAACATAACCCTTATCTCAGGACAGCTGAGAGTTAATGTCAACGTGTCTGATGATTTAACTAGTGATGAGATTGCTGAGATGATTGAGACTCTATATGAAGCCGTTATAGAGGAGTTACCGATAGAGACTTACTTCACATCTACCGATGACCGTAAGATGTATGATTTAGCAATCAACGTCTATAACTACATCGATGCCGACGATGATGGCATGATTTATTACATACTTACCAAAAATGCCATGATGGAAGAATATGAGATACAGCTAGTCTCTGAGCCGGTTGACGAAGAACTAGCCAGTGAACTTCGTGGCGATGATGATACTGATGAAGAGACTGAAACAGAAGAATGATAAAGAGGCGCTACGAGCGCTTTTTATCTAGGATTAGTAGATTTGTGCAAACGCGATGGTGTGCGATAATAGAGCCATGAAAAATGTCGTCTTAGAAGCTGTATGTACTGATATGACCGTAGAAGGGTATGGAGTATGTAAGGTTGATGGTCTAGTCATCTTTACTAAGGGCATGATAATTGGCGAAAGGGCCCTTATTAAGATTATTGCTAAGAAAAAGAACTTAGCCTATGCCATCATCGATAAATTATTAGAGGCTAGTCCGCACCGTGTTACACCTGATTGTCCAGTTGCCTATAAATGTGGCGGTTGTGATTTAAGACATATTTCATATGACTATCAGCTAGAGCTTAAAAGGAAGTGGTTAAGAGATACTCTACACAATATCGCTGATATTAATTGTGAAATTCCTGAGATTGTCGCATCGCCACTAACCGAATCCTATCGTAATAAAGTCCAAGTGCCTGTTAAAGACCATAAACTTGGCTTCTATAGGACTAACTCACATGATATTGTAGAATGCGATGATTGTAAAATTCAAACATCTAAAGCTAATGTCATAATAAACTTCATAAGAGATTACATCATCAATCACAAGCAAGACAACTTCTTCCGTCATGTCGTCATCAAGGAGGGCTTTAGCACTGGCGAAGTAATGGTCGCTTTGATACTAAAGTGTAGTGACTATAATGGATTAGACACACTTGTAAGTGAATTAGTTAAAAACTTTCCTGATATTAGGTCTGTCATCGTCAATGTCAATACGCGTGATGACAATGTCATCTTAGGCGAAGAAGAGATAGTCAAGTACGGTTCTAGCTATATTATAGATGACTTAGATGGTTTAGAACTAAAGATATCACTCAAGTCTTTTTATCAGATAAATCATGGACAGATGTTGCAGATATACAAAGAAATTGTAAGTGTGGCAAATGTCAATAAAGACACACGAGTACTTGACTTGTATAGTGGAATTGGTTCAATTGCTTTATTTTTGGCTCGTTATGCCAAGGAGGTTACTGGTGTTGAGATTGTTGCTTCGGCAATAGAGGATGCTAAGGACAATGCCTTAACTAATGGAATCACCAATGCCCAATTTATATTAGCTGATGCTACAAAAGGTATGGATGAGTACATCAAAGATAAGGATGTCATTATTGTCGATCCACCACGAAAAGGTTTAAATCAAGGACTGATTACTTCGTTGTGTAAGTCAGACGCTGATATCGTCTATGTTTCATGCAACCCAGCAACACTAGCCCGTGATTTAAAACAGTTCATGACTAATGGCTATACAATAAAATATCTTCGAGGATTTGATATGTTTCCTCATACGACACATATCGAG
>CAZXIB010000155.1:0-2705 GCA_964639815.1 uncultured Thomasclavelia sp.
ATCGTTAAGATTATCGATTTCGCTACCCATTACACATTGATCAGGGTTTTCGACAATTCCTAACTCTTTAGCTATAGCATAAGCTGTATCTTTATGGTCACCAGTAATCATAACAGTTGTAATACCAGCGCCTTTAAATTGTGTAACAGCAGGTTTAGCTTCAGGTCTAGCAGGGTCAATCATAGCGACAAGACCAACAAAAATTAAATCTTTTTCTTCGATTTTTGATTTATTGGTATAAGCTAAAGCTAAAACACGAAGAGCTTTATCACTAAAGAATTTATTAGCTTTATTAATTTTATCGATATCTTTTTTAGTGATTTCTCTAACTTCACCATCGATATAAATAGATTTTGTATATTTTAAAATACTATCAAGAGCACCTTTAGTATAGATAACGTATTTTTTACCTGGAAGTTCATGTTTAGTCGACATCATTTTTCTAACGCTATCAAATGGTAATTCATCGACACGAGGAGTGGTTTTTTCTAAAGCTGCTTTATGTAAATCGAATTCATTAGCAAAAGCGACTAAAGCAATTTCAGTTGGATCACCATATAAACCATCATCAACCGAAGCATTAGAACATAAACTCATACCAGTAGCTAATAATTTTAAATTAGCGTTAGTAGAAGTTTTAGTAAAATCTTTACCTATATAATATTTATCACCGACATAAGCTTCAGTGACTGTCATTTTATTTTGAGTTAAAGTACCAGTTTTATCGCTACAGACAACACTGACTGCACCTAAAGTTTCGACACTAGGTAATTGTCTAACAACGGTATTAGCTTTAACCATACGTTGAACGCCGATTGCTAAAACGATCGTAACAACAGCAGGCAAGCCTTCAGGAATAGCCGCAACGGCTAAAGCAATAGAACTAATAACTGCATCCATCCAGTTATCTAAATTAGAGGCATTACCATCAATAAAGATCCATATAATATCAGCAATTAAAACGACTGCAACGACGATGGCAGTTAATATACCTAATAATTTAGAAAGTTTAGCAAGTTGTTTTTGAAGTGGTGTATCACCATCTTCCTCATTATCTAAAGCAGAAGCGATTTTACCGATTTCGGTTTGCATACCAGTATTGATAACGACACCTTTACCTCTACCATAGGTTACAGGAGTAGACATATATGCAACGTTTAATCTATCACCAACACCAACTTTATCAGAGAAAACTAAACTAGCATCTTTTTCTACAGGTACTGATTCACCAGTTAAACTTGATTCGTTTGCTTTTAAGTTAACAGATTGAATTAATCTAACGTCAGCTCCAATTGTGTCGCCTTCTTCTAAGATTAAGATGTCACCAACAACAAGTTCAGTTGATTTGATTTTAACTATTTTTCCATCTCGAATGACTGTAGATTCAGGAGAAGAGAGTTTCTTAAGAGCTTCTAATGAATTTTGGGCTTTTATTTCTTGAACTGTTCCGATAACTGCGTTCAGTATAATAACAGCCAAAATAATGACTACATCAGGCCAATCACCTACATCGAGGAACCAGTTATTAACGGTTGTTAATCCCTCAGCAACTTCCTTAGCAGCATTGATTGTCTCGAATATAGAAATTCCGAGCGTGACTAAAATAGCTGCAAAAAGGACAAAGATCATAGGATTATTCATTTGCTCAAAGAAAATTCTAATCCATGATTTTTTCTTTTTTTCTTCTAACTTATTTGGACCATTTTGAGCTAAACGTATACGAGCTTCTTCGCTTGTTAAACCTTTTTCAGGATCAGTGTTGAGTTCTTTACACGTTTGCTTAATGTTGAGTGTTTCAAAATTAATGGATTGGTTAGAAGTAGTTTTTTGATTTTCTTCCATATCTTATTTACCTCCGAAAAATCAAGCTAGGTCTTGCACGTAAACCGATATATTTCCTGGTTACCCGGTATGTAGAAAATAAATTTAAGCTACTCCCCTTAGCTACGTAAATAAATTATATAAGAAAAATAGCATACTTTTAAATATGTATTTTCATGAGTTAGAATTAAGAAATATTTAGTTTTATTTGTTGTATTTTCTTGAAAAATAGTGGCGATTTGCAGCGATTTATTTTATTTTAGTGAGTTTTTTAAGCATCGTTTTAAGTTCATCGACGGTATTAGCAACCTTCTTGTTGAACTCACTTAAAGGAGCTGCATGTGGATCACGATCATAATTAACACTAATTATATCTACATCAGCTTCTTCGCAAGAAATGATGTCTTTAATGCTATCACCAACGTAAACGCAATGACGCTTTTTATATTTATGCTCTTTACAAAGTTTATTTAAATTTTCAACTTTGTTTAGTTCATGTGGATTGCCAACATAATATCCTTCAAAATATTGAGAAGCATTTAATACATCTAATGAAATAAGAAGTGTTTCTTTGCTTCTACCAGTAAGGATATACATAGGAATATTATTATTTTTAAGCATAATCAATATATCTAAGATTCCATCAATAAAAGTAGTAAAGTATTCGTGATGTAACGATTTATATATATTTAAAAGAGTAGTAAACGCCTTATCATTATATTTATCTTTAAATAAAGTCATGAGGATGCCTTTTTCATCGGTGCCATAACTTGCTTTAATTTCCTCTTTAGTGAAGGTTTTATTTAATACCTTCATGCTAGTTTCATTAATTACACGTTCAATAAAAGGAAAAGAACTAACTAACGTTCCATCAAAATCAAAAA
>CAZXIB010000156.1:0-2647 GCA_964639815.1 uncultured Thomasclavelia sp.
AAACTCACCAATGAACTCAAGGAAGTCGCCACCAAAGCGAACCTTGAAAAGGTATAGACCATACAAATCACTGTCTTTATCGACTCTTCCTTCGCTGCCATAGAAGTCACAGATAGTATAACCCTGTTTTTTGCCATCCATCATTATGTAGTAATAGAGGTAGTAATTAGCGTTTAAGAACTTGAGGATATCGCGATTACCCCCGTGAATTGTCCATACCTTATCAGCGAACTTAGCGGTAATAATGGCTGATAGGATAACTTCTTCATCGGGCAAAGTCTTTATCTCTTCGTAGTCACTCATTAGCTTCCTTAAGTGGTTTTCTAGCTCACCAATGCGGTTATTAATCTTTTTAGAAGTAGGCATCATCTTATAGTTAGCTAATTTGCTTTCAACTTCTTCTATTTCTTGCGTATAGGTCTTTTTGAGGTCAGCAGTATTTACATAAGCACAGTATAAATCACTCATACCAACCTCACGCAAACCCTCATAGAAGGTCGAAAAGAAGTCTAAGGGTTCAAGTAATATCGACTTACGTCTAGCGGTATCAGCCATCGTTTTATAGAAGTGTTTGAAGTCGTTAAAGTCATTGCACCTAATCTTGATATCTTTGGTCATGGTATTTAGGATGAATCGCGTCTTTTTGTGCATCCGCTCCTTGATGACTCTTTCTTCAGCTGAAATGTCAACTCTAAAGGTGAAACGGGGAAGACTTGTTTCGTTAAAACGGGTTGTAAGACCACGATGTCTAGCTCCCTTATCTTTTAATACATCAATAAGCTCGATATTTTCATTATAAGTCTTTTTGATAGAGGCATCTTCAGCATTCAGTTCATGGATGACAAGGTCGGGGTCTAGTCTTAGGTAAAGACCACGATGTCTTTTTACAAAGGCTTTTAGTAGGTCTATGGTCTCCAATAATAAGGGTCTATCATTATAGTCAAGTATTGGGCCACGAGGACAGTAAAAAGTTGAATAGTAGAGTATCTTTCTTTCTAAGAGTAAAGCACAAGCTACAATATTATCCCCATCGTAGATGCCTAAAAGGTGTGTTATATAGCCACGTCTATTTGATACTCTTGCCCAACCTGATGATTGTAAGAAGTGGGCCTTACTGGTAGACTCGGCAAAACTGTCAAATACCGTTTCTTCTATCTTTCTTAGCTGCATAGCCTCGCCATTATACCATCCCTTTTAGTAGATATGACATGATATCTTGATAGTCGTTACGGATAACTTTTTTATGAATGAGGTCTACTAGTTGACGCTTGATGTCACCCAAGGACTTATCTTTATAACCAAGGCTCATTAAATCACTAGTTTTTATAGCTAGGGTATCGCTAGTTACGATATAGTCTTTTATTAAGAAATAATGAGGACGCAAATCTATACCTTTATATAGATGGACAAATTTAATGTAGTGCTCAATATCGGTGACACTCGAAAAGATGCTCGGAAGTTCCTCTTCCTTAGGGTCACTATAGCTTATATAGGTCTTTATCTCCTTAGCTTCCTTCTTGTCTAAGCCAAGCTTATCAATTTCTGGGCTATGGCCAATAAAAAGTAGTGCCAGCCTTAACACCATGTCATCAGTATTATAAAGTGAAGCTGTCACTGCATCATAACTGATGAAGCGATTAAAGATGTTGCGATACTCTTCTAATACATAAGGATGGGGAGCGATGATGGTTTTAAGTAGTTCATCAATCTTGCGCTCTAGCGATATGTGGTCTAGATTAGCTGCTAATTCTTTTATTGCGGCCTTGGTTTCCTCTTCTACTAAAAAGCCTAACTGACCACTAAAACGGATGGCTCTAAGTATGCGCAAAGCATCCTCTTTAAAACGGTGATAGGGATTTCCAATAGCGCGTATCTTCTTATCCTTTATATCTTGCATTCCCCCTAAGGGGTCAAGTATCTTTCCATCGATATCCATCAAGATGGCATTGATATAGAAGTCACGTCTTTTTAAATCTTCAGTTACATCCTTGGTGAATGTTACTTTCTTCGGTCGACGATTATCATAATAGTCACCATCTTTGCGATAGCTTGTTACTTCAATTGTTTTATCAGGCATAAGTATGCCGACTGTCCCAAATCTTAATCCATTAAGCTTTAAAGAATAGTCTTTGAAAATGGTCATCACTTCCTTAGGATTAGCACTGGTCGTTATATCAAAGTCTTTGGGCTTTTTGCCCAAAATAATATCTCTAACCGCTCCACCAACGATATAGGCTTCGTGACCATTATCGATAAGCTTCTTCATGATACTTCTAGTCGCATCGTCCATATCTCTATTATAGTTTGGCAATATTTTCTGGGCAAATGCGTGGGGCAAAAAATAAGGTCGTGATAAAATACCAGTGGAGGTAAGAAAAATGGAATTAAAAGGTTCACAAACAGAAAAAAATCTTGAGACAGCATTTGCTGGGGAATCTCAGGCTCGCAACAAATACACCTTCTTTGCCGAAGTAGCAGAGCAAGCTGGCCACCATCAGATGGCAGAGATTTTCTTAGAAACAGCTCGCAATGAATACGAACACGCTGCTTTATGGTTCAAGGCCTTGCATGGCGACAAGATGCCAGAGCTAGGCGAGTGCTTAAAGATGGCCGCGGAAGGTGAAAACTACGAGTGGACAACGATGTA
>CAZXIB010000157.1:0-2638 GCA_964639815.1 uncultured Thomasclavelia sp.
CCGAATCAGGTATCGCTAAGGGTGAGAAGGCCTTTGGCGTAGACAACCTCTACGATGTTGAAAACACTAGTCTTGTCCACTATATAACACAAGCTCTAAAGGCCAACTACATCATGAAGAAGGATGTTGAGTACGTTGTTGAAGAGGGCGCTGTTGTCATCGTTGATACCAATACTGGTCGCAAGATGCCCGGACGTGAATACTCTGATGGTTTACATCAGGCCCTACAAGCTAAAGAAGGTCTTCAAATTAAGCAGGAAACAACCACCCTAGCCAATATCACCTATCAGAACTTCTTCCGCCTTTACAACAAGCTCGCTGGTATGACTGGTACGGCTAAGACGGAAGAGGAAGAGTTCTTATCTATCTACAACATGCGTGTTGTTGAGATACCTACTAATAGACCGGTTGCTAGAGTTGACCATCCTGACCTTGTCTTTGGCAACAAGAAGGCTAAATATGAGGCGTTAGTTAAAGAAGTGATGGAACTACACGAAAAGGGTCAGCCAGTTCTAGTTGGTACTATTTCGGTTGAGACATCTGAACTCATCTCTAAAATGCTAAAACAACGCCGTATTCGTCATGAAGTGCTCAATGCTAAAAACCATGCCCGTGAAGCCGATATCATCGCTAAGGCCGGTACCTTTAAGGCCGTTACTATCGCTACTAATATGGCGGGTCGTGGTACCGATATTAAGCTAACTGATGAGACAAGGGATTTGGGAGGCCTTGCTGTACTTGGCAGTGAACGTCATGAGTCAAGGCGTATAGATAACCAGTTGCGTGGTCGTTCGGGACGTCAGGGCGATCCTGGTTTCTCCAGATTCTATGTCTCTTTAGAGGATGACCTAATGGTTCGCTTTGGTTCTGAGCGCATGCAAGGTGTCTTTGAGATGGTTGGTGGCGATGCCCCCATCGAAAACAAGATGATAACCAAGTCCATCACTCAAGCCCAAAAGAGAGTTGAAGGTATCAACTTCGACGTCCGTAAGACGCTACTAGACTACGATGATGTCATGCGTCAACAACGTGAGACTATGTATGGCCAACGCGATTACTTACTAGATAACGACGATGTTCACAGTGTCATTGCCGAGATGTTTAAACGCGTTATCTATGGCCTCGTCTTAAAACACAGCACAACCTCACACAATAAAGATGTTATTGACTATGAGTCTTTGATTGCCTCCTTGAAGAATATGGGCGTGGTCACTGAGTTAAAACCTGAGGATTTAGAAGGCATGGGTCTAGTTGAGTGCTCAGACCGCTGTACTAAGGAAGCTTGGGACTACTATGAGGACAAGATTGCCCCAGTCAAAGAGCAAGTCTTACCAGCAGAAAAGACCATGGCCTTAAGGGTTATTGATAGAGCTTGGATTAATCAGATTGACGTCATGTCAAAACTGCGTGAAGGCATTCATCTTCGCTCCTACGCCCAAAACAATCCCCTTCAAGCCTATGTAGAAGAAGGGTATGCCCTCTTTGAAGATATGATGAATACCATATCAGAAGAGACAGTGCGCTTTTGCATCAATGTAAAAGTGGTGGTTAAAGAGAAAGCATAGGAATAAATGGAACTATACGAACTGCGCCAAGTCTTAGAGACTGACTTAAAGCGCCTTGAGCAATTGGGCGAGTCTTTAGACTTGGCTAAGCTCAAGGAAGATTTAGACGCTTTTGAGGCGACGCAGAGCGATGAACACTTCTGGGATGACCCCAAGAAGGCCCAGATAATCATCCGTGATGGGAACACTAAGCGCGATCTATATAAACGCTATTATGAGAATCATGCCGCCATCAAAGACTTATTAGCTCTTTGTGATGAGCTCAATAAGACCTATGATGATGACATGTTTGCGATGGTGGATGAAGAGTTCGCTACTGTCACTAAGGCCTTTGAAGACTATGAGATAGCGGTCTTACTAGCTAATGACTATGACCACTCTAATGCTATACTAGAGATACATCCGGGTGCTGGCGGCACGGAGTCACAAGACTGGGCTGAGATGCTTTATAGGATGTATCAGCGCTATGCCACAGCTAATGGCTATAGTTTTGAAGTACTAGACTATCAAGATGGTGACGAGGCTGGACTAAAGTCTTGTAGTGTGCTTATAAAAGGAGACCTTGCCTATGGTTATCTCAAGGGTGAGACCGGTGTACATCGTTTAGTGCGCATATCACCTTTTGATGCCTCGGGTCGAAGACATACATCCTTTGCCTCAGTTGAGATAACACCAGAGTTCAATAATGAGATAGAAATTAATATCGATGATAAAGACCTTGAAGTTGAGACGATGCGCTCATCGGGAGCAGGTGGACAACATATCAATAAGACGGATAGTGCTGTTCGCATTCGTCATATTCCAACTGGTATCGTTGTCTTCTCCCAGTCTGAACGCTCACAGATAATGAATCGTGAGCGTTGTATGAATATGCTCAAGTCTAAGCTATATCAAAGAGCCATCTTAGAGAAGGAAGCTAAGATGAAAGAGCTCAAAGGTGAGCAAAAATCCATTGAGTGGGGTTCACAAATCCGCTCTTATATCTTTTGCCCCTACACCCTAGTCAAAGACCATCGCACTAACTATGAAGAAGGCAATGTCGATAAGGTCATGGATGGCGAGATAAATAGCTT
>CAZXIB010000158.1:0-2638 GCA_964639815.1 uncultured Thomasclavelia sp.
TCTTCCGCTCCCTTTGCTGAATTTGGCTCAATCAACTTTACAAATACACCTATGGCTAATCTTGGCTATTCGGCGACTGTATGTATGTAATCTGCCCGCCGTTGTAACTTTTACCTTCAAAGATGTTCACTTCCGAGAAGTAATCAAGCGCAATCACCGCTTCGAGCATCTTTTGGAAAGTGTAGTACCTGACCGCTTCATACAAAAAGTTTAATTGGTTCTCGTCAAAATTCCCACTCTCATACAGCTCGTCAAAGTCGTATTGCTCCCATTCGCCTTTCTTTCTGATATACAAGTTAATGGTCGAAAAGTATATATCGTCGGTGAAAATACCCGCCTCGTAGCTGACGAACACGCGCCTTTCATCGCTGAACACACTTGCGCCGTAATACAGATTGGTATTGTAGCTGTAACCGAGCAAATCTAAAATGGTAGGCATAACATCAAAGGCAGAGCAGAATTTATCTATCTGTGTTCCGCCTTTAAGAGCGCCCCCCCCCGTAGCTGTATAAGATATAGTCTTATACTCGGCTATGCCGGGGTCTTCGGCGTTCAAATTCATACTGCCGCCGTACCAGATAAAGAATGGAATGTTGTATATATCTGTATTGTACGACTGCGAAGTATCTATGCCTTTAAGGGCGTAATTCATTTGGTTATAATATGCCGAATGGTCGGCATAGAATACGAACATTGTATCTTCAATTTCTTCACTTTCGATAAGGTGGTTTACAAGCATATTGACGCCGAGGTCTAAATCCATCATGCCAGCCTGATAGCGCTTGTAGCGCAGGAACATTTCGGAATACTTTCCCGTTTCTTCGAGGTACTCCTCGTCTATCGCGACCGTTCCTTCTACATACGTTGTGGGGAAGCTGTCTATAAGGCGGTAGTAATCTTCCAACCCTTTAACCGTACAATTTTCAGAAAATTCCGCCATTTCTTCCTCGGTCATAGTGCCCGTTGACTTTTCGCCCGCCTTTGAGGGCGTTGTGGCAAAAGGATAGTTGCCGTAGTCGATAAGGTCCTCATAACTGCCGTGAGTAATTATCGACATCATCTGCGTATAGAACGGTGTGCCGGTTGTAAACTCATCAAGATAACTTCTGAATATATCGGAATCTTTATCGAAGTCGTAGAAGCCGTCTTTGCTGTAATTACCCTTCAACATGTCCATATCTTCGAGGAAATATGTATTGTCAAAGCCGTAGAGGTTATCGAATACCTCTTCCCTTGAATAATATTCACGCGTGTTTACATGGAAATAGTTGGTGGTATAGCCGTATTCTCCTACCAAAGACGGCATGGCGTACGACAATGCGGAAACGTTGCCGACGACCTTGGGCGGCTCGTATTGAGTAGACGAGGGATAGCTGCCCATAATAGAGATTGCCTCTGAAATGTTTGTCTTGTTGCGGCCGTAAAAGCCCGTCATGGCAATACCTTGCGTCGCCATGGCGTACAGCGTGGGCGTGTAATCTTGGTTTATGGCGTACCACTCGCCCGATTCTATTACTATGAGTACGACGTTTTTGCCTTCAACCGAACCAGTATAGATATTATCGCCATATTGGGTGGCGGGGCTGAGTTCCCCCTCGGCAAAGTATTCGTCGAGGTCCTCCTCCGTTATGCCGTCTGAAACTGCCGATTGGGTAATGGCGTTGCCTATGTTAGAAACGAGGTAACCGAAAGTACCGAATTTAATAAAAGCCTTGGCTGGGAACAGCTGGTCTGAGTACAGCGTTTCCTCGTCGACAAATACAGATAATTCACTGTAATCTTCATCCCCTTCGGCGCTTGCAGAAAGGCTGTTTACCACTAAGGCATACGCCAGCCCGCACGTACACTCGGCAACGAGAAATGCGGCGAGCATTACGGCGATTCTCTCCTTTTTTATCGTAACGCCGTTAGTCCTATATTTTACAGTCATAAATATAAGCCCCGCAACCGCCGCGGCAAACAGAGCTATAAAACCGCCGACAAGTCCCCAGTTTATAAAACTGGCGGTCATAACGCCTTTAAACTCCTTCATAAGATTGAGCATGCTCAGGCTGAAAACCGTTTCGCTTGTGGCGTAAAGCGCCTCGTTGGCGACGGAAACGACCATCTGCACGGCGAGCAACAAGCCCTCGACAACAAGCTCTGCAACAGAATTGGGTATTACAAATATGATAAATGCAAATATAAGTATTACCGCAAGGTCAAGTCCGATATGCTCGGGGAGTACCCCTATCCCCATAGTAACAAAAGTGATAATCTCTATGAGCAGGGCGAGCAGAATATAGCTGCCAGCAAATATTGATTTTTTTATCAGCAATTTTTTCATTACGAAACCCTACGAACCCTATTTATCAGAGCAATTTATTATACTATATGAAAAAATATAATCAGCCGACAATTTCGTCTGCCAATGCTTTAATCTCGGCGGCGTTTGCAGCCTCGCTGAAAGCGGCGTGAACCTTAACTACGGTATCGGCAAAGTTCAAATCTTTGCAAGACGACAGCCTTTCGCGCATAAGTTTTGCCGCGATAGGCGCCCATGAGCCGTTTTCAATAAAACCTACCTTTCTGTCGCGAAAGTTGCGCTCTTTAAGGCAGTCTATAAACTCCCTTACAGGGGGGAATATTTCGGCGTTAT
>CAZXIB010000159.1:0-2636 GCA_964639815.1 uncultured Thomasclavelia sp.
TTACATTAAATAAGAGGTGCAAAAATGAGCAACACTGAAGTTAAAGCAAGAGTTACATACCCGTTATTAGTTACTAGGGAAACTTTGGTTTTTCCTAAAGGGAAAAAAGAACAATTTGAAATTGAATTACCTTTTTTAAAAGAGGCGATTAATGCCAGCATGAGTAAGAAAAATAACTCTCTTATTTTTGTTACAGATCAATATGACAGTCAAATAGAAATTCCTGATATTAAAGACATTCGTTTATCAGGTACTTTGTGCCAAATTGAATCTTTTATAGAAGAAGATGGGAAGTATAAAATTACAGTAAGTGGTATAAATAGATACTTATTAACTAGAATTAGAATGTATAAAAATAGATACCTTATCAGCCAAGGACTTTTAATGAGCGATACTGATAAAAGACCATCAGCTTCTAAAGCGCTGGCTAAAGATATTGCTAATAAATTTTTTAATGATTCAGTTACACGGGATGAATTACCTATTACAGTAGTGAATGCAATTAAAAACGGAGAATATGAACCAGCACAATTAGGCGATATGCTTGTTAGCCATTTACCGATTGATAGAATTAAACTAAGCAATTTTTTTAGTGAGAATGATGTTTATAAGCGAATGAATTTGCTTATTAAAATATTGACTAACATACAGGAAGCAAAACAAAAAATTTTAAAAGAACACCAAGAAAAAGAGGAACGCGAAAATCTTTTGAAACAAGAAGAATTAAAAAAACAATTTCTTGCCTCTAAAGAGAAACAAACCAAACAAAACTCAACCTCAAAAGAAGAATTAAAGATCAAAAATCTTATTTTGCCAGTATTAGTAACTTATAAAGAACTGGTCATTTTTCCAAATACAAAGGAAAAATTCGGTTTACAAAGAGACTTTGCAAAAAAAGCAATAGATGCAGCAAAAGAAAGCGACCCTTCATTATTATTTATTACTTATCAAACTAATGAAAACGATAAATCACCAACAACTGAAGATGTCGGTGATGTTGCAACGCTTTGTCGTATAGAGTCACTTTCTAAAAGCGACGGAGCTTATGTAATTGAAATATCGGGTATACAGCGTTTCAAACTTAAAAATATCTCGTGGCGGAATGAAAATGACTATGTAGTTGCACAAGGTCAACCTATTAACGATACTTACGGAGATAAAACCGAACTTAAAGTACTCATTAAGAAAATTATTGAGAAGGTTACTAATAATAATGTGCTTCCTAAAGCAATAACCGAAGGAATAACCAGTGGTAAATATGAAGTATCTGAGTTATCCAATATTATTGCTGGTTCTTTAAATATGGATATTGATACTAAAAGGCAACTTCATGCAGAACCTAATGTTAATAAAAGGCTAAAGATTTTATTAACGGCGATTGATAAACACAATTTAGAAAAAGAAATTGAACAAAAGATTCAACAAGAAGTATCAGCTGCAAACGAAAAAAATAACCGAGATTATATGTTAAGAGAAAAACTTAAAGCAATTAAAAAAGAACTCGGTAATGATTCTTTGGTAGCTAATGAAGAAAGCATAACTGAAAGATTAGAGAAAAACCCTTATCCTGAACACGTTAAAAAGAAAGTTGCAGCCGAAATTAAACGTTTTAACATGATGCCTCAAGGATCATATGAAGGTTCACTTATTGAAGCATATATTAATGTCTTACTCGATGTACCTTGGTATCAAAAGACTGAGGACAATGATTCAATAGAAGATATTAAAAGAATGCTAGATGAAGATCATTATGGTTTAGACCATGTTAAAACACGTATTCTTGAATATTTAGCTGTAAAACAAATGACAGGCAACTTAAAAGCGCCAATTCTTTGTTTTTATGGTCCTCCAGGATGTGGTAAAACGTCATTAGCTAGATCAATCGCTAGAGCTTTAGATAGAAAATTCTTTAAGTGTAGTTTAGGTGGTGTCACGGATGAAGCTGAAATTAGAGGACACCGTAGAACATATGTAGGAGCATTGCCTGGACGCATTATTGCCGGGATGAAAAAATGTGGAGTAATTAATCCGGTCTTTTTATTAGATGAAATAGATAAAGTTGTGGCTTCTTATAAAGGGGATCCAGCAAGTGCTTTACTTGAAGTTTTAGATCCAGAACAAAATTTTGCTTTTAACGATAATTATTTAGAAGAACCATATGACTTAAGTAATGTTCTTTTTATAGCGACTGCAAACTATTTAGAAAATGTTCCTGCACCATTGCTTGATAGACTTGAACTTATTGAAGTTCCTTCATATACGGAGTTAGATAAGATGCAAATAGCTAAAGGTTTTTTGGTTAAAAAACAACTTGAAGCAAATGGATTAACAGAAGAACAAGTTGCTATTGAAGACGATGCAATTAAATGTGTTATTCGCTGCTATACAAGAGAGACCGGTGTAAGAGAACTTGGTCGAAAAATAGCGACTATTATGCGTAAAATTTGTATCAAGATTTTAACTGAACATATTACTGAGAAAATTATCGTTACGAAAAAAGACGTTCCAGAGTATTTAGGAGTTCGCCTATTCAAACATACTAAGAAGGAAAATCGTAAGCAAATAGGAGTCGTTACTGGTCTTGCTTATACTCAATTTGGTGGAGATATTTTACCTATTCAAGTTAATTATTTCCC
>CAZXIB010000160.1:0-2632 GCA_964639815.1 uncultured Thomasclavelia sp.
TCACTTGCCTCACCATCTTATGGTTACACAGAGGAGCAGCTAGTCTCTAGCGATATCATCGGTGAGACTCATGGTTCTATCTTTGATGCAACACAGACGATGGTCAGCAAGGTAGCTGATAACGAATATCAAGTTCAGGTTGTTGCTTGGTATGACAATGAGAACTCCTACACCACTCAGATGGTAAGGACTATCAAATACCTAAGTAACCTCTAATAAGTAACTTAAGTTAAGGGCTGCGCTAAAGGCGTGGCCTTTTTGTTATGCTCGCTTAATACTGCAAAATATCCTATAATATCGTTATGAACAAATTACCTGAGAAGTTAGTTGATCTTCGCAAGCACTATTCATATTCCCAGAGTTATATCGCTGAATTATTAGGTGTAGATGTCCTTGTCTACATGCGTTATGAAAATGGTAGCAGCCTACCTAAGTTTGATGAGCTCAAGGTCTTAGCTCGTTTTTATAAGGTACCGATTGAGACCTTGTTTATAAACGATAGAAAGATGGATCTAGAAAAGTATGAGGCCTACGACATTGATAGAGATAATTACCAATACCTACAGATGATGGCTAAGAAGCAAAAGTGGTCAACCTTTGTCAAACAACACAAGACTAAGCTTATCGTGATAGCGGTGCTGGTTTTTATTTTATTAGGGATGCTTGTCTCTTTACTCTTTGATGGCTCTAGTGATTTGTCTATCACAAGAACAGCATCCCCCAGCGACCTCTTAGATGCCTCTGATACCACTGTTGTGTACCTTGATGATGAGGGTAATGTCTATGGTCGCGGCGACAATACTTATTCCCAGATTGATTTTGACTTTACTGACATCGTAGCGGTAGCTGAAGGTGATACCTTTACAGTAGCTCTTAAAAGCGATGGTACCGTTGTATCAGCCGGGCTTATCTCGCGTATTTCCCAAGAGCTTGATGCCCTGACGAATATCGTCGCAGTAGCTGCTGGCAATGACCATATCGTGACTTTAGATCAAAGTGGACGTGTATCCTGTGTTGGTGATAACAGCTATGGTCAATGCGAGATTGATGGTAGTCGCAATATCGTTAGCATATTCGCCGATGGCGATGCGACAATCGCCATTGATAGCGAAGGAAATATCTTGAGCTATGGTTCTTTCTATGGGTCGGATGAAGTAACAGAACTTGATGGCCTTATTGATATAGCCATTTCGGACGAAATCAGTGCCTTCGTTGATGGCAGTGGTGACTTATATTATTACAGTAGCGGACAGGAATTTTCTGAGGCTGCTGAATTTAGTGATGTGATTCAGGTCGCTGTTGGCGATAATTTCATTGCCGTTTTAGATAGCTCTGGTAATGTCAGTATTGATATCGAAGAGAACTATCTTATCGGCGAGGAAGTGGCGACTTGGGAAAACGTCAGTGCGATAGCTGCTGGTAAAGACTACTTAGTGGCCCTAATAGATGGAGAGATTGTTGGTGTAGGCAATAACACTTATGACCAATTTGACGTTGAGGAATCACAAAAGATATCCTTAGCCAGCGTCAGCAATGTCCAGATTAGCTTTGAAGATGATGAGATTGTAATAACATTCGATGAAGTTGCCAATGCCACAGCCTATGACCTTGTCATTGATGTCGGCATGGGCATAGCGGTGACATCTACAGAAAATCGTTTTACTATACCCATCGACCAATTTGAAGATGGAACTCAATACACGATTCAGATTACAGCTATTGGCGATGGTCAGCGTTATGATGACTCAGCTGCCAGCATCGTTAACTATCTGTTTGTTGATCCTTCGACGCTTGAAGAAACAGAGAGTGAAGGTCTCTTATTCACTCTTGACCAATTAGTTGGTCAAACAAAGGCTAGTTTTGAGGCTTATCTTGCGGCCTTTGGAGTACCTGAAGAAAATATGACTGGTCTTGTCAATGAAGCGTTAATCTGTGCCGGTGATACAGAAATCATAACTAGTGTTGAAGGCATTTCTGACCGCGAAGAGCTGACTTTAGAAGACCTCTTGAGTCGCGAGATTACCTATTATTATTGTGTATTGATGGGAGGCGAAGAAGATGTGGCAGATTAAAAATAGACCCGATAACTTAAGTGAAGACGAACTTATAGAAGCCATCAAGAATGGCCTATTACAAGGTGATGATATTCTTATAAGTGGCGAGCTTTTAGAGGAAGTTGCCATTAAAGATTCCATATACGCCTATTATCTGGAGGTTGAGCGGTGAATAAATCCAAATTAGAGAAGTTTTTGTACCATTTAGTCTTAGTGACTTTGTTGGTATCTATTATTTACGTTATTGTTCGTATTATACTTGCACCGACCTACTCAGCTGATAGCTCTGTTCGTGTTAAGTCCTCATATACGCTCATGTTGGTACAGTGTATTCTGGGCGCGGTAGCCTTACACTTACCCGATATGTTTGAGCGGCATTTCAAGCGGGAGGTACCATCACCGATGGTCATCATCTACATCATCTTTTTATATTGTGCTATATACTTAGGCGAAGTTCGTAATTTCTATTACCTCTTCAGCAATTGGGATGACATATTACACACGATATCAGGAGCGATGCTTGGGGCCTTGGGCTTTAGCTTTGTTACTTTGCTCAATAATACTGAGCGCATACCCAT
>CAZXIB010000161.1:0-2616 GCA_964639815.1 uncultured Thomasclavelia sp.
GGCCTTGCTAGACGCATAAAAGAAGAGTAAGGCGAAAGATGATTAATCTCATTTGACCCTTTTTATGTATTTCGTGGATTTCTCTTTCGCGTATACCATCCATCACCATAGTAAATTTAATAAGTCAATCACATTCCCTGTCCTTCCTTGCATATCCTTTTAATTTCTAAATTCTCACAAAAGTTGTCTAATCTACTGTTTTATAAGGGGCTTTTTGTAGTAAAATATAGACAATATGAAACCATTAAAAGTAATACGTACGAAGAAGGGCATACTCTTGGAGTGTTTGTTGATATTTGCCAAATACTCCGATGAGCAAAACCCCATCTCTATCAAAGAGGTGATGCGTCATCTTGAAGAAGATTATGGGCACCAAGCTACTCGACAAGTCCTGTCTGAAAACATGAGGATTTTGGAGAACTTAGGTTTCGAGATTCTTAACAACAAACGTCGTTACTATCTCGTTCACCCATTACTTCCTGAAGAAGTCGAAGTCATCTGTCATTCCATTATGGCCAATAACGCCATTCCCCAATCATACTCGGAAGAATTAATAGAAAGGCTAAAAAGTTTAATGAGTATCCATTTTGGGAATAATCGGAATCTGGACTTCCATATGGCCAATGTCGATAAGCGAGATAATCGTGAAGTCTACATCAACATATCGCGGATTTCTAAGGCTATAAGCGAAGGTCGTATCATAAGCTTTGATTACTATCACTATGATAGCGATAGGCAACTTGTTAAAATGCGCAATAAGCGATATCACGCTGTTCCATGTCGGACAGTTGCAAAAGGCAGCCGCTTCTATTTGATTGTCTATGATCCGAAATATGGTTCCTATCTCCACTATCGCATCGATAAGATTAAGGATATTAAGATAGAGGGTAAACATGAGCTTGCAGTCGATGTCGACCCCTACGAGTACACTAGATATCGCCTTTATATGCAGTCAGGGGAAATCGTTGATTGCACTTTCCGTATTGGTGGTGAGGTCATAGATGAGGTCTTCGAACTCTTTGGTAAGGACGCTCGAATCGTTCAGACTAATGATAAGAACTCTTACTTTGCCTATGTCAAAGCGCCCATGCGGTCTTTGATATACTTTGCTTGTCAATACGTCCAGCATGTAGAAGTAGCTAGTCCTCTTGAGATTCGTGAGGCTGTCAAAGAGGTCATCAGGGAAGCATACAACAAGTATATTTGAGCATTTAACTGTTCTTAATTGTCTTTAGATGTTAAGTTAAGACAAGAGGTGATAAAAATGTCAGTAAGAGAAGAATACGCAGCATTAAATGGTCAGATGCGCAATGGACACATCTTTCAAGATGTCAATATTGATGATAGCCTCATCGATGAAGTATCCATCAAAGAAGCGCTAGATAGATATGCTAGGGAAGATGTCATCTTGTATTTTGGTGCACCTTGGTGTCCTTGGTGTCGCGGCGCCTTACCCGTCTTAATAGAGTATGCTATGGGCAACAATCAACGCATAACATATATCGACTTAGATGGTAAGCGCCCTGTCTATAGAAAGACTGAGGATGGTTTTGTCTTAGAAGAAGCTGGTCACGAAGATTTTCATCTTTTAGTCGATACCTTTGGCCCTATCCTTAAGGGTGCTGTCGCTAAGGAAGGCGAAGAGGTATTTGAAGTACCTGATGCCAAGACTGTGTCACTACCACTAACGGTATTTGGAAACAAAGGCGTCTTGACAGGCTATCATTATGGCTCAGTTACCCTTAAAGAAGGGCAGACAGCCTATGACCACCTAGATAGTGAACAGGTAAAAGAACTACTACATATATTCGAGACAAAAGACGGCCAATCAGGCCCAAGTTGTTCACTTGATGGACATTGTGGGTGAGGCGCTCAAGCTACTCATAGGATAACGTCTCTAAGAAAATTCTGGTTGATTTCTTGTTTGATTGATGTATTCTTGTCAGACCTCAGGAAAATGGACATTTTCTATTGATGTAAAGGCAATCTCTATCGTATAATGCAACTGGGAGGGGAGAATTCCCCGACAAAAATACTGTTCGCTCCCCGATATGCGGCTTATAAATGGTCGGGACTACAAATACTGTTCGCTCCCCGATATGCGGCTTATAAATGGTCGGGATTAAAATGCGATTGATACCCTGCCAGAAGGTGGGGTATCGTTTTTGTATAGGAGGACACTTTTATGCTAGAAGCACAACTTTGTTTTCTATCTGACGAGTATTATCGCGACTTTCCTGATGAAAATTTGATGAAGAATAAGATTAGTATTGACGGTGTTAAGCATAGCCGTCCTTGTTTCTATGCTTTTTCCGATGACAATGTGCCTGAAATCTACTGGATTGTCCCCATTTCGTCACAATACGAAAAATATAAACGCATTGAGCAGATTAGAATCGAGAGGTATGGCCGATGTAATTCCATACGCTTTGGAATAGTTCTTGGCAGAAGGACAGCTTTCCTAATCCAAAACATGTGCCCAGCAACCGAAAAGTACCTCATTCCATACATAGGCAAGAACAAGCAACCAATTCGCATTGAAAGACGTGTAGCGGATGATGTAGAGAGAAATGCTCGCTATGTACTGGCCCTCGCAAAACGTGGCGTAAAAGTAAT
>CAZXIB010000162.1:0-2598 GCA_964639815.1 uncultured Thomasclavelia sp.
TATATTGTTCTATCAATTGTTTGCGTAATTAGTTCTTTCCTTTGTTGTTTATGGTGTATGGCTTAGTCCTTGTGATGGTTGTATTTGCTACCAAGATTGGCATAGCGTCTAGTAATCCACGAACAAATGCCATCTAGACCTGGGTATATCAATCGCTCTGATATGTTTATATAGTCTAGCTTATCGCGTATCTCAAGCTTTACTTCCTTGGGGATGATAATCTTTGTTAGTGTATCGATAGGCTCATCTGATAAGAGGTCGACCAAGGAATAGTTAGGGTCACTGGTCATAGAAAAGAGAGCGTATTGGTTAGTCATACGGTCAGTTTGACTAGCTGGCTCAAAGAAGACAAAGAAGGGCTCATCGCTCAGTGCTTTGAAGGCCTCTAAGTCCTTGGCATGGGCATCTAACATACTCAAAGTGAAAGACTGGGCGTTACTCTTATCGAGTTCTTCGATTAGACATTTTGGTAGTCTTCTCTTACCAGCATTCATGCTGATGCGATAGATTACGCCATCGACATCATACTTGTATATGTCTTCGGTGGCAAAGTGGGCAGCTACCAGTGGCGAATAAGTCCAGTCTAGAAGTCTTGTAGGAAGGCCATAGTGTTGACCTAAGGCCAATACCTGCCAAAATGACTCACAGTCTTTGGTGTCGGTATAGCCATATTTGAGGAAACTGCGGTTAATAGAGGACTCTAAAGATAAGTCATGACCACAGATGCGATTTAGTTTGGACGCGAGAGTGAAGTTAATGTCACTGACACCACGATAGACGTAGTTATCGCGATAACGTTTAATCTTCTCGTCATAGCATTCGCTAAAGACGATGTCATTGAGTTCTTCAAAGCTTTGGATAATATACTCCTGCATAGTCGCCTCCCCCTTATAAAAAACGGTCACTCAAAGTATAGTGCTAGCACTTAAAGAGTCGACCTTAATGTATGTGATGTAGATATCTGACACGCCTTTATCATACCATAAGTCTTGGCCTTAACAGGAGGCAATAAGTCTGCTAGAATGTTAGGCATGAGTCAGATAGAAGATGTTTTAATACAAGAGATAAAGCAAGTAATCAAAGATAGATATGGTATTGAAGATGATGGCTTAGTCATGATTGAGATGCCCAAAGATAGTTCTAATGGTGATTACTCTACTAATATCGCCATGCGTTTAGCTAAGCTTGTACGCAACAAACCCCAGATAATAGCGGCAGAGATAGTAAACTCACTTAAAGAGCGCCTTGACATCGTCAAGGATATTGAGGTTGCTGGGCCTGGTTTTATCAACTTCTGGATGAAGAAGGACGCCCTAGCCGACATCATCAATGTCGTTATAGATGCGGGTGATGACTATGGGCATAATAATAGTGGTCAAGGTTATCCAATCTTAGTTGAATATGTATCAGCTAACCCAACAGGTATCTTGCATCTTGGTCATGCCCGTGGGGCTGCTTGGGGCGATAGTGTTACAAGACTGTTAAAGGCATCAGGCTATGATTGTCTAAGAGAGTATTATGTCAATGATGCCGGCAATCAAATGGAGATGTTGGCACTGAGTTTAGAAGGAAGGTATCGTGAGGCTTTTGGTCTACCATTCACCCTTCCCGATGATGGGTATCACGGGGAAGACGTTAAGAATATAGCGCTATACATTAAAGAACGAGATGGTGATAAGTGGCTAAATGTCGATAGGGAAAAAGCTCTGACCTTTTTTAGAGAAGAAGGCTGTCGCTTAGAGATGGAACGTATCCGCAATGACCTCGAATACTACCGTTGTACAATGGACTCTTGGATCTCAGAGCTAAAGCTCACTAGGGAAGGACGTATAGATAAAGTCATCGACAAGATGAAAGACCTTGATTTAGTCTATGAGGCCGAGGGTGCACTGTGGTTTAAGTCTTCTGTCTATGGCGATGATAAGGACAGGGTCTTACGTAAGTCTGATGGTTACTATACCTACCTGACACCGGATATTGCCAATCACTTATATAAGTTAGAGCGCGGTTATAAGAAACTTGTCGATATATGGGGCGCTGATCACCATGGTTATATACCACGGATGAAGGCAGCTTTAAATGCCATGGGCTATGAAGATGTCCTGGATGTCGATATCGTTCAGATGGTAAGGCTAGTCGAAGATGGTAAAGAGGTCAAGATGTCTAAGCGAACTGGTAATGCTGTAACGATAAGAGAACTCTGTGACGACATCGGTGTTGATGCTGCTAGATACTTCTTCTTATCTAAGGCCTTAGATACGCACATGGACTTTGATTTGTCCTTAGCTCGTGCTCAAACTAATGAAAATCCTGTTTACTATGCCCAATATGCCTATGCTCGTATCTGCTCAATATTAAGACAGGTCGCGTCGGTTGAGAAGCTCGATAAGTATGAACTTTTGATAAGCGATAAGGAGACAGAGCTATTAAAGGATATAAACGAGTTTACTGGTCTTATTGCCGATGCGGCAAGAGATAGAGCGCCTAATAAGGTCTGCAACTACATCCAGAAATTAGCTCAGCACTTCCACTCCTTCTATAACGACCACAAGGTCATTGATGAAAGTGCTCCTGACCTGACTAAACAACGTCTAGCTC
>CAZXIB010000163.1:0-2592 GCA_964639815.1 uncultured Thomasclavelia sp.
TTATTTATCTCAATATAGGCACTAGGGCCATCTAAATAGAAGTCATAGCCATCAGGATGGTCGAGGGCAGTGAAGTCATAAACATCGACTTCACTGTTTTTTTCTAGGTCATAGACACTGATGTCAGAAAAGTCAGCATTGATATAATAAATATCATCAGCTTTGACATCATAAAAAGACGAAGCATATAGTGACCCATAGAAAGGGCCAATAGTAGCTATATCACCCTCAACTTCTGTATAGACATCGCCCATAGTCATTACGACATGAGAAGCGATATCCCCCAACTTATCCATCCGCCAATGGATGTCAGTATGATAATAAGACGTTAAATCAAGCATATCGCCTATTCTGATGATTGGCATATCTAAGTTAGCCTCTAGTATCGTAAGGACATCGCTATAACGTAAGTCATCTTTACGATACCTAGTGATATAGTCACTCTTTCTGGGTATAGGCATGAAATAGACTTCTTGGTTAGAGAAATAGGTCTTCGCTAGCTCTTCACTATACTCGGCGATATCCTTTATTGATTGCTCATTTAGTTCAAGTAAGTCAAAGAGATACCCTCCATAAGAATAGACACCATTATTGTCTTTAAAGCTAAAGACATACTTATTAGTCAAGCTTGTCAACATGATAAGCTGGTCTCTAAAAGCGATATGGTCACTCAGATAGTCATCGAGGTCACTATAGAAGTCAGGATCTAAAAGGTCGACCTTATCAATAGTCGCTAAGTAGCGTCGCTCTAAGTATGATATTGTCGCATCAGAAAAGATAGTTAAGGTACTAATGCATACGACTAAGACACTGAATAAAACAATAGTTATACGCTTATACATAATCAAAACCTAAAATATAAGAAGGGGTCAAAACCTAGGCCCACTAAATAGGCTACGCTCACACCAAACAAAACAAAGATACCGACTACTTCAACATACTTGAAATAGCAAAGACCTTTAAGCTTATCGTAGGCCATCTTAACAAGCGGTGTAGCCCCAAGAATAGCTATAACCATAATAATGGCATAGCTTTGTAGATAGTATATGGACAAAGAATCGATGAAATTTGTCATATCGAACATCTTGCCTAAGTAGTCAAACATATCAGCTCCCTGCTCAAAAAAGACAAAGCCAATAACCACCACAGCAAAGGTATAAATATTCCTTATGACCCTTATCTTAGTGAGCTTACCGATAGGCGTATATCTTTCTAAGATAATAAAAAGACCAAAATATAAGCCCCATATGACAAAGTTCCAAGCCGCCCCATGCCATAAACCCGTCAAAGACCATACGACCAAGAGATTGCATATATGCCGATATTTAGAACATTTTGAACCACCCAAAGGGAAATAGACATAGTCTTTGAACCAAGTCCCTAAGCTCATATGCCACTTTTGCCAAAACTGACGAATCGATGTAGCGACTATTGGATAGTCAAAGTTCTCTAGAAAGTGGAAACCAAAGAATAGCCCGAGTCCAATAGCCATATCACTATAGGCACTAAAGTCAAAGTATAGCTGTAAAACGACAAATATAGCTACTAACCATAATATAACCACAGTATCGACACCGGTTAATTGGTCTATAATCGCACCTAGACTATTAGCTAAGATACACTTCTTAGCTAGACCCACACAAAAGCGTCCTAGTCCCTTATAGATCTCATCTTCATTGTATGGCCTATCGACCTCTACCTCCCTAGCGATCGTCTCATAGCGAACGATGGGCCCAGCGACCAATTGACCAAAGAAAGTAAGATATGTTCCATAGTTGACTAGTGACTTAGAAGCAGGTACATCTTGCCTATAGACATCGATGATGTATGAAGTAGCTTGAAAGCTAAAGAAAGAGATACCTAGGGGCAAAGCCACATCATAAGCTATGCCAAAGTTACCTAAGATGAAGGATGCATACTTGTAGTAAATAAGTGGAACAAAAGAGATAACCAGCCCCACCACTAACCAAAACTTCGTCCTGTGTCGCTCTAGAAATCTAGCGTAGGCATAGCTAAAGACTAGTACAGCAACTAGTATTACTGACATCACCCCTTCCCCATAGAAGTAGAAGAAAAGTGAAGCCAAAAGTAAAACGCCATTTTTATACGCACCCCTAACGAGCGCGTATAAAGCAATGACGATTACTAAAAAGTAGAATATGAAAGTGATGCTGGAGAAGACCATTAAAGGCTGTTGAAGTTCTCTACTATCGTGTCACCGATGCCTATGCCATCAATCATGACAAGTAAGACATTACCTCTTTGCTCAATGACTAGCTCATCCTCTGGTACGCCAACACAGATCCACTTATAAGTGTTTAAATCGGCCTGTATTGCCGTCTCAAGTGCTTCAGCGTCTTGTCCATCATTAAGTCTTACAAGGACGACAGAATGGGCAATAGATGAAATCATTGGCTCACTTGCAAGAGCCTCAGCAAAATCACATGATGTAAGTCCTAGATACCAGTTGACATTCTCATCGGTTACCATGACTGGCTCACCAAAGTTTGGTAGCTCATCTTCTTCAAGACCTTGATATAGCGCTGTCATGATATCAGACAGTTCCATATCGTTTAATGAGCTATCACTGTT
>CAZXIB010000164.1:0-2567 GCA_964639815.1 uncultured Thomasclavelia sp.
GAGATGAATCTTGCTATCGTTAATCAGCCGCTTGCAAATAGGGGCGATGAGGCGGCGCATAAGGCGCTTGTGCGCGCCCTAGCAAAGGCTTTTCCTGAGAGCAACTTTGACACGCTCTTTTTGGGGCTCAAAAAGGATGCCGCGCTTCGCGCGAATATTGATAAGCTACGGGTTAATGCGCCAAACGTGCGCTATCGGGTTATCCGCGCGTTGCGAGTAGACAGCAATAGGCTTGTATCGGCGCACAGAATAATAAAAGGCACTTTTCTTGTTAACGCGCTTCCGCTTTCTTTTTTGAGCCCCTCGTTGCATAACTTTAAGAAAGCGCTTGAAGCCTACGATGCGGTAATCTGCGCGCCAGGGGGGATATGCATGGGCGGCTTCCTTAACTGGCGGCATGTATGGATACTCGAAACAGCTCTGCGGCTGGGCAAGCCTGTGTTTTATTGGGGGCGCTCCATCGGGCCTTTTACAGATGATGACTATGCCCACTCTGTTTTTAAGAAGGCGGCGGAAAGCCTACTAAGGCGCTTTTCTTTTTTGAGCTTGCGCGATTGCGAGTCCGTGCGCATTGCAAAGAAGAGCGGCGCGTGCCCTGTGCCGGTGGTCGATTCAGCCTTCCTCGAAACGCCCGATGCTGACATTCCTCAATCTTTGCAAAACGCGATAGGAAAGAGCTATGTTGTGTTTGTGCCAAACCAGCTCACTTGGCATTACCGCTTTAGGGAAATTCCGCAAGAGCGGATTGACCGCTTTCATCTAAAAATTATAAGCGCGCTTTTTAGGCGCTATCCTGCTTGCACGATTGTGATGCTGCCGCAGACGTGTTGCTCTGGAATAAGCGACTACGACTACTTTTTGAAGCTAGCGGCGCGGGCGCGCGCAACAATACAACAATACAACAATACATGTTGTTGACGATGAGCAAAGCTCTGACATTCAGCAAAAAATTATCGCCGGCGCAAAGCTTGTAGTCGGGGAGCGCTATCATTCTATTGTTTTTGCAATAAACAATAAAACGCCCTTTGTGTCTTTAAGCTACGAGCACAAAATGACAGGCCTTTTAGAAGCGCTAGGGCTTTCAAATCGCTCTGTAGACGTGCAGCAAATTTTTGCTCAAGAAGACGAGGCCGAATGCGAAAGCGCGCTAAACAAAATAGAGGAGCTTTTGAATGCGGACGCCTTCACACCGCCGGCCATTGACCCGCGCGCATTTGTTCAAGAAGGCTTTGAAAAATTGTGCCGTGCAATAGAGGAGCTAGAAAACTAAAAGAGGCAAAATGCTCTTTTCTAGTTCTGAGTCACTGATCAACTGAGTCACTGATCAACTGAGTCACTGATCAACTCACCACAATCCTTGCTTTTTGTTGCAAAATGCGCTATAGTAGGCGGCGAGGAGTGCGAGATGAATGCAAGGAAGGGCAACTCGGCAGCGCAAGGCAAGAAGCTAGGCCTTGTAACAATGCTAGGCGGGGCAAATTACGGGAGCGCTTTTCAGTCTTTTTCGTTGTTCAAGGTGCTAGAATCGCAAGGCTACGATGTCCGCATTATCACTGATTTTCCTAACCCGAATGACGGAGGCTTAAAGAAAGCGGCGAGGGCAATGCTGCTTTCAGTTGGCCTCTTGCAGCTAAGGCACAGGGTGTTAGAGCGCTCTAAGCTAGGAAAGCTAAAGCAAAAGAAAATACGCGCCTTTCACAAAGAAAATTACAAATTTGCAAAGGCTTACACAAAAAACAACCTAAAAAGAATAGTAGAAGAGACAGACCTTTTTATAAGCGGCAGCGACCAAATCTGGAATGTGGTGCAGCAGTACTGGCCGCCTTATTTTTTGGACTTTGCGCAAGGCAAAAAGCGCATCTCTTATGCTTCGAGCATAGGCGTGTCTGCCATTCCTGATGAGTATAAAAGCCAAATGCGAAACTTCTTGATGAAATACCAGCACATCGGCGTGCGCGAAGAGACGGCGGTTAAGGTTTTGCAAGAGCTTACCGGCAGGCGCGACATTGTGCAGGTGGTTGACCCAACGTTCCTTTTAACTAAAGATGAGTGGATGAAGGTTGCGGAAGGCGCGTCTTTAGAGTTTGACTTGCCGCGCCATTACATGCTCGCTTACATGGTTAGAGAAAGCGAGCATTATTATAAGTTGATTAAAGATGTGGCGGCAAAGGCGGGGCTAAAAGACATAATAATTGTTCGCGTTGGCAAAGCGGTGCAGCTTGACTTTCTTGTTGAAGGCGCGCGCGTATACGAGGACGGCGGGCCAAAGGAGTTTTTGCGCTTGCTGCTTTCGGCCGACCTAGTGTGCTCGGATTCTTTTCACGGCACGGTGCTTTCTATTAACTTTAAAAAGCCCTTTGTTGTGTTGCCCCGCTTTGATGACCCCGCGCACTTAGACCCCGACCCTGCAACATCACAGAACTCGCGCTTTTATGACGTGCTAGGTCGTTACGGACTAATGGGGCAACTTTACGCTACAGGCTCGGATAGCTTCTTAGAGCTCTACAACGAGGTAAGAGCTCAAGGAGCAACGGGGGGGGGTATTACACAAATGTGCATGCCCTTTT
>CAZXIB010000165.1:0-2567 GCA_964639815.1 uncultured Thomasclavelia sp.
TAACTTTCTTCCAAGTATTCCTTTCATAATGTCACCTTTCTATTCCTTATAATTTAATCTCGATGTCGACACCACTAGGTAACTCTAGACGGCTCAATGCATCGATAGTCTTAGGACTTGGCCCGATAATCTCTACTAGACGCTTGTGCGTACGGACTTCAAACTGCTCACGTGAATCCTTATACTTGTGAACGGCGCGCAAGACCGTAACGACTTGCTTTTCCGTCGGTAAGGGGATAGGGCCGACGACCTTTTTAACACCAGTCTCTTCAGCTGCTTTGACAATCTTTTCTGTCGCAGCATCAAGTGAACGATGTTCGTAGGCCTTGAGCTTAATCCTAACGTTGTTTCTTGCCATGAAATCTTCCTCCTTCATTTCATTAGTCTCAATCTTTGAGACAACTCGCTCCATGGAAATTCCCTGGTCTACACAGTACACAGGTATCAGTGTGCCAGCAACCTCCCATATCTCTGCAAGCGCCAAAACATTATACGATAAGCAAAAAAGACAAGGCAAGTTTTTCCTAGAAAAAATGCCTAAATGCACTCATTTTCTTAGATTTTACCGCACAAAATAAAAGATACCTGGTCAACAGGTGTCAGTGTGCCATAGTTTCCTCTGCTTAGCTAATGTTTTGGAAATTTGTCCTGTGAAGTACATTACCGATAACTTACGCGGATTTTAAAAGAGAATGATGTCTAGAATATTTAAACTCCTTTCGGAATATTTATGATTTGTTTTTAAGAATTTGATGTTGTATTTATTCCGATATTGTGATACATCTAAACTAATAGTCTTAGTTCGGAGGTTATACATGGAATATCTTACAGTTACCCAGATAGCCGAAAAATGGAATCTGTCCCCACGGCGAGTGCGTTTACTTTGTGCAAGTGGCGAGATTAATGGCGTTATCCGAAATGGAAAATCATATATGATACCCGCCGAAACAGAAAAACCCTTCGATAAACGCAAACTACCCAACAAGAGAAAGCGTGGGAAGTTTAAAGATTTACTGACTGAGATAGATACCAAAAAGGTTAAACTTGACAATATGCGCCCACTAACAGATGGTGAACTAAAACGTCTACGTGATGAGTTTATGGTTGAATTCACCTATGATTCTAATGCCATCGAAGGAAATACGCTGACTTTAAAAGAGACAGCGATGGTTCTTGAAGGCGTAACGATTGACCGCAAACCATTAAAAGACCATCTTGAAGCAGTAGGTCATCGCGATGCCTTTCTTTACATAGAGGAAATTGCTCAGAATAAGACAAAGTTAAAAGAAGCGGAGATTAAAGCCATCCATTCTCTAGTACTTATGGACAGACCTCTAGACAAAGGTGTATACCGCCGCATTCCTGTAACTATCGTAGGAGCATATGCTGAACCGGTGCAGCCATATCTCATAGAGCCGAAATTGACAGAACTACTTATCAAAAACCAAGAACGCCAAAAAACAATGCATCCGCTAGAGCGCATTGCCCTCTTCCATTTAGAATTTGAAGGAATACACCCTTTTATAGATGGCAATGGGCGAACAGGTCGACTGATAATGAATCTTGAACTTATCCGCAGTGGCTATCCGGTTATCGATATAAAGTTTACTGACCGTAGACGCTACTATGATGCGTTTGATACCTTTTATCGTGATGGCAAGGCTGATGGTATGGTCTTGTTAGTGGGGGAGTATGTGAACAAGGCTCTTGACAAGTATCTAGAAATTTTGAAGTGAAAGATAAAGGCGCTTTGTCTTCAGTGATATGTGTATTCTCCATCCTTTCTTAGCTGCGTTATCAGACTTATAGCTTAGTATGCGTCGCTCAGTAAGAAGTCTGCCAAATGCACAATCTTGATGCCGCTTATATTACCGGATGCTAGTTCATCTAGTGTTACCACATATTTCGGATAGTGGTCTTTAATCTCGAGGAGATTAGTAAGCTCGCGGTTTGATTCCTCAGGCAAATTACGGCACACCTGAACATAGATACGCTCATCGCGCTTTATGGCTATAAAATCAATTTCTTTTACACCATTCTTTCCGATATAGACTTCATAACCTCGCCGCCGCAATTCAAAATACACAATGTTTTCAAGCATTGCAGCAATGGACTTAGGATTAAAGCCCATGATGCAGTATTTTAAAGAAGTGTCGGCTAGATAGAATTTCTCTTGTGTTTTCAGCACCGATTTGCCCTGTAAATCATACCGCTGACAACGATATATAACAAATGCCTTTTCTAACCAGTTTATATAGTTATAAACTGCCTCCACCGATAAAGAGCGCCCCTCACTTTTAAGAAACTTGGCGATGGCGTTAGCAGAAAAGGTCTTGCCAACATTTTCTACGATATACCTCACAACACGGTTGAATAAATCAAAGTTCATGATGTTATGACGCTTTGTGATATCGCTAGTGACTACAGAGTTATAGATGCCCTCTACAATCTGATAAGCCGAGCGTTCATCAAAGTTACCCTGCGCCACAATAGGAAATCCACCCAATCGTAGGTATTCGTTTAATAACTCCTTTGTAGAATGGGAATCTGTTTTTTTAAAATCCAGA
>CAZXIB010000166.1:0-2566 GCA_964639815.1 uncultured Thomasclavelia sp.
AAGAACGTAAGCGTATCAAAGGGAGCTAGAAAAGCTCCTAAAGTTCTTAGAAAATTGAGCTATGAATTACCTGCTTTAGATAGATTAGGGAATAATCTAAGTAAATTAAAAGTTTATGATGCAGGCGATATCAAAACTGGCGACTTCGATAAGATGCAAGCTGAGTTTAAAAATAGGCTATATTCAAATAATAAATTTCATCTAATTTTTGGTGGAGACCATTCTATATCAATAGCAAGCGAACGAGCCTTTTTTGATTATGCAACTAAGTTAGGCAAAACCCCTGTTATTATTCATATTGATGCCCATCCAGATATTTGTTATGAATTTGATGGATCAAAATATTCTCATGCTTGTACAAATTATCGCTCGCTTGAATATGGATATGAAGATAAAAACATTACCATGATCGGAGTTAGAGGCTTTGAAGCTCAAGAAATAGATATATTTAAAAAACATAAAGATATTGATGTTTTTAAAGCTGATGATGTCAAACAGATGGGAATTGAGACATTAATAAAACTATTAATTGTCAAATATTCTGACCCTAAATACCTTGTCTATATTAGTTATGATATAGATGCTAATGACCCTGCCTATGCTCCTGGAACTGGAACGCCTGAAGCATTTGGGTTAACTAGCGAAGAGACGATGTTAATAATTACAAACCTCGTCAGAGTCTTAAATGTCGATACTCTTGACATTGTTGAAGTGTCACCACCATTAGATGTAAATAACATTACAAGCTGGCTTGCGGTGAAAACATTATATGAAGTTTTTCATGAGATTTTAAAGAAAAACTCTGCAAAAGCGAGGTAAAATTTTAAAAATGAAGTGGAGCGATTTGTTTAAAGAAGTATCAAAAAAAGGATACTTTAAAAAATTAGAAGCCTTTGTTGGCGAAGAAAGAGATTGCTATACTATCTATCCTGAAGAGGAAGATATGTATAAGGCGTTTGAGGTAACACCATTTGAAGATGTCAAGGTTGTTATCTTTGGTCAAGACCCATATGTTAAAAGAAGGCAAGCAATGGGACTTGCTTTTAGTGTGAGAAAGGGAGTAAAAATTCCACCATCATTACAAAACATATTTAAAGAAATAGAACTTGAATATGATTCAAAAATCATAGATAAATCAGGTGATCTTACATATTTAGCTGAGCAAGGAGTTTTATTATTAAACACCATTCTTACAGTCAGAAAAAATAAACCTTTATCACACGATATTAAGGAATACGAGTTATTAATTGATGACGTTATTAAAGCAATTGAACAATATAACGATAAACCAGTCGTATATTTATTATTTGGAAACAAAGCCAAGAAGTTCATTGATAAAATAACAAACAAAAAACACACTTATATATGTGTAAGTCATCCTTCTCCATTAAGCGCTAATCAAGGAGGATGGTTTGGCTCAAACGTTTTTAAAGATGCCAATAAGTATTTAGTTGAAAACGGAGAAACCGAAATTAAGTGGCTTAAATAAATATTTTAAAAGCTATATAAAACATATATTATTAATGCGGGAGCTAGAGTACTGGCTGAGAAAAGTGTGATACTCACTTGACCGAAAACCTGATCTAGGTAATGCTAGCGTAGGAAGTTTTTATTTTCTACCCTAGCGGTAGAATTTTTTATTTTTTGAGGCAATTATGGAAAAGATCAAAAAGCTATTGTTTGAGAATATTGAATTCATTTTATTCTTTGTGTTTTTTGTGTGCTTTATCGGCTTTATGTTCATGCCACTATTCAATGTATATGAATTTGGTAGTATAACAAATACATTATCAGTAGCTAATTTAGTGAGCGGTGGCACGTTTGGTTCACTAAATTTATCACCAGATGGAATCTTTATTTTTATATTAGCTTTAGTCTTAGTTTCTACAATTTTAGTGGTAATTTGCATGGTTTTTATGAAAAAGAGCCAAATTAAATATAGTGCAAACTTAAAAGGCTTTGCTATTTTATTTTTATTAATTGCTATATTTTTTGTGTGTTTATCTGAGAATTATATTAATGGCATCGAGACTATAACATCAACTGTAGATGAACTAGAATTCAACACTTTAGGTTTGACATTAATTATAATTTCACTAGTTTTAATGGTTCTATCAATGCTTAGAAAAGGCTTAAGTGAAATCAAATTTAGTATTTCGGAAATTGTTGAAATTGCTATTTTAATTGCGTTAGCAATCGGACTCGATAAAATAAAATTATTCGCAATGCCAACTGGTGGAAGCGTAAATCTTGCAGGTGTACCGTTACTTATAATCAGTGTAAGACACGGACCTTCTAAAGGATTGATTTCAGCTTCAGTTGTATTTGGTATTTTATCTTGTCTTATCGATGGATACGGATTCCAAACCTATCCGTTTGATTATTTTATTGCATTTAGTGGATATGCTATTTGTGGATTAAGTTATAGGATTGGTGAATATATATCTAGAAACGCAAAAAACAAGAAGAAAGCCGATTTAATTAATTTAATGATTGCGTTTGCTATTGGTGCAATTGGTGTGTTCATAACTAGAATGTTAGGTTCAACTATTTCATCAATGATCTA
>CAZXIB010000167.1:0-2565 GCA_964639815.1 uncultured Thomasclavelia sp.
TGAGGACGTGCTGTATTCCCTTCTCCGCTTTGTATTTGGGAACGATTAGTTTGAGTCCGGCTATGACAACATCGACTTTGACAACTGCGATTCCCATTCTCATGGCAGACGGAACGGATATTTCCATCTTCATCTTCGGCACCGGCGGCGGCACTTACACCGCGTCCCCGATTCTGAGCGCCCTGGGTGCGTCCTCCATCAACATTAAACTGTTCCCGGCCTCGGGCACAGAGGGATGGAAGTGCTGGGTGCTGCCCGCCCTTGCCTCCGGCCTCTCCTTCGTGGCCACCATGACCAGGATGACCCGTTCCTCTATGCTGGACGTGGTGCGCCAGGACTATATCACCACCGCCAGGACAAAGGGCGTCAATGAGGGGACCGTGATACGCAAACATGCCCTGCGGAATGCGCTGATCCCCATCATCACCACCATCGGCTTTCAGTTCGGCATCCTGATCGCCGGCTCGGTCATTGTTGAAACCATTTTCAACATGAACGGAATGGGATCGCTCATGATGACAGCCATTAATAACAAGGCCTATCCCGTAATTGAGGGCTGTGTGCTGGTGTTGTCCTTTTAGATCTGTATAATTAATCTGATTACGGATATTGCCTATGGCATTGCGGATCCCCGCATTATGGCCCAATACACTGGCTCGAAAAAGAAAAAGAAGACCTGGAAGAAGGAGGGAGCATAATGGCAACAAGACCCGTTGAAGTCGAGGCCGGCGCGGTGGACCAGCATCCTGAAATGCAGGATCTGCGGAAGCGCAGCCAGATGAGGGATATCTGGCACCGACTTTGCCGTAACAGGCTGGCCATGTTTGGCATGATTATTGTGTTGATTTTGATTCTAGCTGCTGTCTTTGCTCCCCTGGTGGTGCCCTATGACTATGCGGCCCAGGACCTAACCAATATGAAGGCCTGGCCCATCCCCTGGGTACGGACGATTATGGCCGGGATATTTTGAGCCGTATCATCTACGGTGGCAGGGTATCCCTGCTGGTGGCCATCCTATCCGTCGTTTTCGGCCTGATTCTGGGCGGAGCACTGGGCATCTCTGTCGGCTATTTCGGCGGCGTCTATGACGGCGCTGAATCCCGTCCTTCGGGTGGATGAGCAGATCGCGGAGGTCATCTGGCTCCATGAAAAGTGCAATGCCCAGGAGAGTTTGAAGAAGGCTCTGGAGATGCCGGAGAAGGTGAGGATCCCCGCTAGCCGGGGAAAGGACTTTCCCCATCAGTTCTCCGGCGCCCGGCATGCCCAACCATGTCAATAAGCGCCCTTATGGTGTGGTATTCACCACCTACGGCGGAGGTTTCTATGGCGCAGATGAGGCGACCGCCACGCTGGAGGCCCTAAAAATGTACTTGAAGCTCCACGATGTGGACGTCATCGGCCGCTTTTCCTGCCCCGGGAAGGAGACCGGCCCTGCTGGATATCCTGTGGGTGTCAAGCCAAAGGCGGATTTTCGCCCCGGTAAAAGCATGGAAGGACCGGACGCGGATGTCTGCGATGCGGGCCTGTACACCTTGGCAGAGAAAATTTTTAGAAATTTGAAAAAGATCATTGACAAATCGGTTTTAAGGTGGTAATATAACTGAGTCGTCAGGAGACGATAACTAAATCTGGGGGTATAGCTCAGCTGGGAGAGCGCTTGAATGGCATTCAAGAGGTCAGCGGTTCGATCCCGCTTATCTCCACCAGACATCCATAAGCGGATAGTGCGTTAGGAATTTCGGAGGTTTCGAGAAGAAACCCCCGATTTTCTTATACCTCTTGATTTTTTGAAATTTTGAAGAATCAAGAGGTGTTTTTTATGGCAAGAATGAAGATGAAGCACGTGTCGCCGACTATTGAAGAAAGCTTCAGCGACTTTATCAATAGCAAGAAGGCGGCGGGGCTGGCCGAGAAGACAATACAGACCTATCATTATCACTTCGCGGCGATTAGTAAGTATTTGGATATTGGACAGGAGATTGAATTACTCAGCAATAGGCAGCTTGAAAAGATGGTTGCGGAAATGCGGGACAGCGATTTGTCGGCGAACTCAATAAACATCTACACAAGGACAATGAAAAGCATCTTGTCTGGTGTAACGCCGAAGGCCGCACAGAGGCTAATATAAGGCTCTACAAGGCCAAGGAAGCCGTTAAGGTGACTTAACCGACGCCGAGTTGAAAAGGCTGCTAAAAAAGCCTAATATGCGGCTATGCGGTTTTCTGAATACCGCAACTGGGTTATCGTAAATTTGCTGCTGAATTGCGGTTGCCGGGCGGCGACTGTCCGCACTATTCAGATTCAGGACATAGACCTAAAGGCGGCGACTATCGCTTATCGACATACAAAGAGTAAGAAGGTGCAGTTTAGGGTGTGTCCCAAATTCTGTGTAAACTCTATTTTCGGGTGAAGAAGAGAGCAAAGTTTTGTAAAGCGGCAGCGGCCTGTCCAGCTGCCGCTCTTGTCTACAACATAACGCCGGTGGGGGCGGGATGTCAAGGGCAAGAAAATGAAGTGACCCCAAAAAGTTGGACAAGAGTTATGCGGCAAAGCCGTTTTGAATTC
>CAZXIB010000168.1:0-2561 GCA_964639815.1 uncultured Thomasclavelia sp.
TTGTATCCGACACCTATAATCAAGCTTCAGTAACGTTATGGAAGACCTCTTGGACATCATCGACATCATCTAAGAGTCTAAGCAGTCTGTCCCATAATTCTTTATCAGCAGGGTCACTAAGCGTGACGTATTCGTGAGGCAACATCTTGATGGCGCAAACACTAAACTCAACACCTGGTATTACTTTCTCAATCACCTCTTGAGCTTTGTGCAGGTCTGATGGCTCAGCGTATACCGTCATTGTGCCTTCTTCAACTTCTAAGTCATTCACTGCGACATCCCCATCAAGCAGTGCCTCTAGCATCTTCTCTTCGTCATCATACACAAAAGATAAGACAGCTAGATTGTCATAGTTATAAGACACTGAACCCTTGACACCGAGCTTACAATGCGCCTTATTAAAACAAGCATTCATCTCAGCGACGGTGCGATTAGAGTTATCAGTTAGACAATCAATGATGATAGTAGCGCCAGATGGGCCTATGCCCTCATATCGCAAAGAATCGTAGTTCTCATTAGAAGAACCCTTTGCCTTTTCAATAGCTCTTTTAATGACATCTGATGGTACTTGGTTAGCTTTAGCCTCAGCAATCTTACGCTTTAAGGTCAGGTTCATCTCTGGATCTGGAACTCCACTTTTGGCAGCTATATACAATTCCTTGCCATATCTAGAATAAAGTTTAGATTTCATAGCGGCTGTCTTAGCCATAGATGCCGCTCTTACTTCATGTGCTCTTCCCATTTCACTATCTCCTTTTTATACCGCGACTATTTTATCATTATTAGCTTTTGATGCAAGGCCTCTTCTTCACAAAGGGTCTTGCTTAAAGGGGCTGGGATTGCTATAATCATTAGGCACTTACGGAAGGGAGGACGCATGGCAAACATTAAATCACAAAAGAAAAGAGCTCTGACAAATGCCAAGAAGAACTTGAAGAATACTGCTGAGCGCAGTCGTCTCAAGACAGCAATCAAAAAAGTAACAGCCCAAATTGCTGCTGGCAATAAAGAAGAAGCCCAAAAGGCCTACAATGAGTGCAGTTCCCTGCTTGATAGAGCTCAAGTACACGGTCTTAAGCACCGTAACTATGTCGCACGTGAAAAATCACGTCTGGCAAAAGCTATCAACGCTATGAGCTAATGACGCTTAGGCGTCTTTTTTTATGCTTTCTTTATCATCTGCATCACTCCTTTTAGTTCACCTATCTCTCTGGCTCTGTTTTCGTCATTATAGACACTTTGTAAGTTCACTAACCTGTCATGACGCTCTTTGAGATAGTCACAAAAAATAGGTTCCTTACGCTCTAATAGTAAAGGCCCATATTTAATCTCTACGGGGCTATAGCTTTCGTGATATGTCGTATTAAAGACGACAATCTCGTAGTAGAAGCCATCAAGGACGATAGCCTCATCCAAGATAGCCCAATGATGGTCATTTATATACTTTCTGAGCTCATCAACCTTGTGATTAATCTGAACGACAATGCGTTTACATTGACTTAAGTCTTTGTCTTCTAGAATGTGTAGTAGAGTATTTAAACCCATACCAGCAATGACAATAGCATCGACATCTTCAGGCATACCAACTAGCCCATCAGCTAGTACAGGTATAACCTTATCTTCTAGGCCATAGCGCTCAATATTGTCCTTGGCCTTAGCTAGTGGCCCCGGTTTATTGTCTACAGCATAGACCTTGTCAGCCTTACCTTCTAAGATAAGATAGCACGATAAAAGGGCATGATCACAACCGACATCATAAACGGTTGCACCATGTCCTAGTAAGTCTGCTATCTTTTTTAGTCGTGCTGATAGAATCATCGATCTTTATCAGCGATAAATTCCTTGAGACGCTTAGACTTCGTGGGGTTTTTGAGTTTACGCAAGGCCTTGGCCTCAATCTGTCTGATACGCTCACGAGTGACATCGAATTCCTTGCCGACTTCTTCTAATGTCCTAGTTCTACCATCCTCTAGGCCAAATCTCAGTCGCAAGACCTTTTCTTCCCTATCAGTCAAAGTCTTTAATACGGCATCAATCTCGTCACGCAAGAGTTGATTGTTAGCGAACTGGTCTGGTGACAGGGCATCCTTATCTTCAATGAAGTCGCCTAAGTGGGAGTCATCTTCTTCACCGATTGGTGTCTCAAGCGATACTGGGTCTAAGGCAATCTTTTGAATTTCTCTTACCTTATCGGCAGTGAGTGTACCCATGCGTTCAGCAATCTCTTCAGCTGATGGGTCACGCCCTAGCTCTTGGACTAGCTGTCTTTGAATACGCGTCATCTTATTGATGGTTTCAACCATGTGGACAGGAATACGAATAGTACGAGCTTGGTCAGCGATAGCTCTAGTAATAGCCTGTCTTATCCACCAAGTGGCGTAAGTAGAAAACTTGAAGCCTTTGCGATAATCAAATTTTTCAACCGCTTTGATAAGGCCCATATTTCCCTCTTGTATTAAGTCCAGAAACAACATGCCCCTACCGGTATACTTCTTGGCAATAGAGACAACTAGTCTCAGGTTAGCTGATATAAGTATCTTCTTAGCCTCTTCATCACCAGC
>CAZXIB010000169.1:0-2549 GCA_964639815.1 uncultured Thomasclavelia sp.
AGCCCAAGGAAATACTTGAAAAGATTGTTATGGGCAAGCTCGGCAAGTTCTATTCAGAAAACTGCCTGCTCCTTCAACCCTTCGTCAAGGACGATTCCAAGACGGTTGGCGAAGTAATCGGCAAAAAGTTCAAGGTAAACAAATTTGTCCGCTACGAGATGGGCGAAGGGCTTGAAAAGAAGAGCGAAGACCTCTCTGAAGAGGTGGCAAAGCAGGTTGCCGCCATGAAGAAGAATTGAGTTTTTTATAAAATTTCGCGCGCAGGTGTGCCCTGCGCGCTATTTATATGTTGATTTTTTCGGCATATATTTTTCGGCATATAATGTAATATTTTATTAAATGCTTGTTTTTTTGCGCGAATGGTGTTATAATGTTATAAGCAAAGGGGCAAAAGGTCAGCGCCGCGCCCCTGTGTTATAAGAGAGCATATACAATGCCTGTTTCCCGTATGCGCAGAGATGTGCGCGGGAAGGAGCGATAAATGAAATTTGAAACTAAGACTATTAAAGTTGAAAGCATACACGTCCCCGCCTATACAGACCGCTACCGCCGCCTCGGCTACGAGGTCTGCGACTCCGTGCAAACGGAGGAGGACGGCAGGGATTTCACCACTTTGACTATCCGCCGCGACATGGAAAGTCCCGCCTACCCCAGCCTTTCACGGCTGGAACAGGAGGTGGACGAACTCTGCCGCATGGCAAAGGAACATGCGGGCGAACCCGATAGCAGTATAATAAAGCACCGCCTTACGGTGTGGATAATATTCGGCGCGGGCTGTCTTTTTATGGCGGTCGGCATTGCGCTGGTGGTTGCGGGGCTGATTTTAAACAACGTCGTGCTTGCGCTGTGCGGCTGGGCTTGCGTGATAGCAGGCGCCGCGCTCGTCATTGCGTGGAGCTGTCTGCGCGAAAAGTGGCGCCTGCGCAAAGTCGACATCCGCGACGACGCCGAAAACCCCGGCTTCGGCATAGACGAATACAGCAAAAAGGTAGAGGAGTGCCTCAAACAGGCGGAAGAGGCGCTCGCAACCGTATTATAAAACGTACAGCGCGGCGTTTTGCCGCGTTTTTTTATGTAATTTTTGCCTGCGGGCGCAAGTATTTGTAATTAGCTGTTGTTTTTTTTTAAAGGCTGTGTTATAATTTTACAGGTACATTTCACCGGCGGAGGTTTTTGCTATGCAGCCGAAGTATAAGAGGGTTCTGATAAAACTATCGGGGGAGGCGCTTGCGGGCGCGCAGGGTCACGGATTGGACGAAGCCGTTATCGCCCGCGTCGTAGACCAGATAGTCGCCATAAAAAAGATGGGCGTAGAAGTCGCCCTCGTAATCGGCGGCGGCAACTTCTGGCGGGGCAGGCAGGGCACCCACATGGAGCGCACCACGGCAGACCAGATGGGTATGCTCGCCACCGTTATGAATTCGCTTGCGATGATGGACGCAATCGAACAGCGCGGAATACCCACAAGGGTACAGACGGCGCTTATCATGACTTCGGTTGCCGAACCGTATATTCTGCGCAAGGCGCTGCACCACTTTGAAAAGGGGCGGGTGGTAATAATGGCATGCGGCACGGGCAATCCGTACTGCTCTACCGATACCGCCGCCGCCCAGCGCGCGTGCGAAATACAGGCAAACGTGCTGCTTATGGCAAAGAATATAGACGGAATTTACGACAGCGACCCCAAATTAAACCCCGCCGCAAAGAAGTACGGGCACTTGAATTACATGGATATAATAAAGAACGGCATAAAGGCGATGGACGCTACCGCCGCCACTATGTGCATGGAAAACGACATCCCCGTGCTTGCCTTCGGGCTCGACGAAAAAAATTCCATAGTCAGGGCGGTGTGCGGCGAAAAGCTCGGCACGCTTATAGATAATAATTAGTCCATATTCGGGCGCGTAAGGCGCCACGGCCACATAAAAATAATCTAAGGAGCTTATTTATGATAGAAAACGAACAGGTTGAAGAGATACTGCTTGTATTGGACGACAAACTTTCTAAGACGGTGAGCGTACTTAAAGAGGACTTTTCGGTAATCCGTGCAGGCAGGGCAAATCCGCACATTTTAGACAAAGTAATGGTGGACTATTACGGCGTGCCCACCCCCGTGGCGCAGACTGCGGGCGTTTCGGTGCAGGAGGGCAGGTGCATTGTAATCTCCCCGTGGGACGTCTCTATTTTAAAGAATATCGAAAAGGCAATTCAGGTATCTGGCATAGGCATAAACCCCACCAACGACGGCAAGGTCATACGCCTCGTTTTCCCCGAAATCACCGAGGAGCGCAGAAAGGACCTCGTCAAACAGGTGAAAAAGATGGGCGAAGACGCCAAGGTAGCCATGCGCAACGTGCGCAGAGAGGCTATGGAATCTTTAAAGAAGCTCAAAACCGATAAAATACTCTCCGAAGACGAGTTCGCCCTCGGCGAAAAGGAAGTCGAAAAGCTGGTTTCGGCGTCGGTTGCAAAGACCGATTCCGTCGTCGCCGATAAAGAAAAGGAGATAATGACCGTTTAATCTATGCGAGAGAGCGCTGTACTGCCCG
>CAZXIB010000170.1:0-2538 GCA_964639815.1 uncultured Thomasclavelia sp.
ATTATACCATGTACTCCGCAATATGCCAAATCTTGCTAAAACGAGAACGTGGGCTAGTTCTTTATAGCGTCTTTGGTAATGAGTTCTCCATGGGGTAGAGTGAGTATCCAATCGCAGAAGGCTTGCCATTCGGGCAGGCGGTGATTGCGACGTTGATGGTAGATGGTCTTAAGTTGTCTATAGTTTGTCGTCATCTTAGCTGTAAGTCTAAAACCACAGGGGTTGGAATAGAGAATTTCTAGATACATATCTTTGAGACGCTCGTCTGTTTTGTTTTGGGCCTGTAGCTCATTGTAAGCCTCGACCTTCTCTTTCATAATCTCAATCATTCGCTCATCAACATAAGATATATAGGCCTTGTCTAAATCAAAACGCGTAATGCGGTGCATCGTCGATTGGGACGAAACAAAGTCTAAGAAGTGATAACGTTCTGCTTCAACCCAAGCTTTATTAGTAAAAGTTAAATCAAACTGGACAATAATGCCATTGAGGAAGTTATCATGTCCTTCACCTAGTCCTGATTGGGCTAACCTTATCTGTGTCTCTTTCAATTCATCGGTAACCTTAGACAGGTCTGTTGCCATAGGATACTTGCTACCTTTTACAGCATCCTCTAAGCCATAGACAGCTACATTAGATATAACGTCTTCTATTTTCATCTTCTCTCCTTGATATACATCGCGAGCACTTGGATGTCACTGGGGTCAACCCCTGATATTCGTGATGCCTGACCGATGGTGAATGGTCTAGCGGCACTAAGCTTTTGTCTAGCCTCAAGAGCTAGATTAGTAATTTGGCTATAATCAATACCTTCAGGTATCTTCATCTTTTCTAGACGAACCATGCGCCTGACTTCCTTTAAAGCCTTGTCGATATAGCCTTCATACTTTATCTCGATATCGTTTTGTCTAGCTATATCTTCGCTCATGTCTAGATTATATAAGGCTTTGAAATCAACCAGAGACACCTTTGGTCTTTTGACTAGGTCATATAGGCTCATGTGTTTTTGAATTGGTGTCTCACCAATCGATGTAAGATATTCATTTATCTTCTCATCGTAGACAAGGTACTCCTTTAACATCTCCTTATCATCGGCAAGTTTCTCTATCTCTTCCTTTACCTCATTGTAAGTATCATCATCGATAAGGCCTAATTCATATGCATAGGCATTTAGTCTTTGATTGGCATTGTCATGTCTTAGTAAAAGACGATATTCCGCCCTTGATGTCAAAAGGCGATAGGGTTCCTTTGTGCCTTTATAGATGAGGTCGTCAATCATGACTCCGATATAGGCCTCATCTCTTCTTAGGATGAGGGGCTCTTTGCCCTTTAGCTTTAGACCACAGTTGATGCCTGCCATAACACCAAGACCTGCCGCCTCTTCATAACCCGAGGTTCCCAGTATCTGCCCAGCAAAGAATAAGCCATCGACCTTTCTGGCCTCTAGGTTCACCTTGACATCAAGAGGGTCTACTGCATCATATTCTATGGCATAGGCGTATTTTTCTATTACCGCTTCCTCTAAGCCAATAATACTTTTAATCATCGACTCTTGAACATCATAGGGCATTGAGGTGCTAAAGCCTTGGACATAGGTAGTGTCGAGGTCTAGGCTTTCCGGTTCAAGAAATATTTGATGACGCTGCTTATCGGCAAAGCGCACGACCTTATCTTCAATAGAAGGACAATATCTTGGGCCAACACCGGTCACAACACCAGAATACATTGACGACTTGTCGAGATTATTCCTTATTATTTCTAAGGTCTCGGGTGTTGTATAAGTTAAATAACAGGGCAACTGCTCTTTAAACGGCCTTATCGCTTTGGTCTTGGATGAAAAACTATAAAAGGCATCGGTGCCCGGTTCGAGTCTGGTCTTAGAGAAGTCTATTGTAGATGTTTTAACCCGTGGCGGTGTTCCAGTCTTTAAGCGAAAAAGCTTTAGACCAAGCGACCGTAATGAATCACTAAGTGCCGTAGTTGTAGGGTCGCCATCTGGGCCTTCTTCTCTTACATAGTCTGATATCATAATCTTGCTAGAAAGGTAGGTGCCTGTCGTAAGGATGACAGCCTTGGCTTCTATCTCGCCCTTTTGTGTTTTAACGCCTTTTGTCTTATTTCCCTCAATTAAAATTGCCTCGGCAATATCTTCGATTAGGTTAATATTAGGTATAGCTTCGATACGCTGACGCATCATTTTGGAATAGGCAAGTCTATCATTTTGGGTGCGCAAAGCCCAGACACCTGGGCCCTTAGTAGTATTTAGCATTTTAAATTGCAGAGCTGTGGCATCAGCGACCTCTGGCATTAGACCACCCAAAGCATCTATTTCCCTGACCACCACTCCTTTAGCAGGTCCGCCTATTGATGGATTACACGGCATCTTGGCTACATGTTTCTTGTTGGTGACAAGTAAATCCACCTTAAAGCCCATCTTACTTAAGGCGTAGGCAGCCTCTACCCCAGCATGTCCTGCTCCAACGACTACGACATCAGTCATGATAGACCTCTAGTAAGTGCTCATACTCTTTTATCATG
>CAZXIB010000171.1:0-2532 GCA_964639815.1 uncultured Thomasclavelia sp.
CAAACCTTCCGCACGCGCCTTGTCTTGCTTGTATCTCCAAGGTCAGTATGAGCGGGGGAATGTAATAGTGTGTAAGCTCCCTCAAACCTTCCGCACGCGCCTTGTCTTGCTTGCATCTCCAAGGTCAGTATGGAAGAGTAGGGTAATAAAGTAAAATTAATCTGCGCGGCGCGCAACTGCTGATGCGCGCCGCGCAATGTTGTTAATCCGCGAATATTGCGCGGTGTTTTTAGAGGGCGTCTTATGAATTATGCCACAATAAAGTATTACGATATATCCAACGGTCCCGGCGTGCGCGTTTCGCTGTATGTCAGCGGCTGCCGCAATCATTGCAAAAACTGCTTCAATCCCGAAACATGGGACTTTGCCTACGGCCAGCCCTTCACGGCGGAAACCGAAGACAGCATATTAAAGGCAATGGAGCCCGACTATATCAAGGGCTTTTCGCTGCTCGGCGGCGACCCGTTCGAGCCGGAAAACCAGCTCGCCCTCGTCGGCTTTATAGAGCGCCTGCGCGCCCGCTTTCCGCATAAAACGGTGTGGGCATATACGGGCTACGACTATGAGGCAGACCTTCTTGCAGGCAAAAAGGGTGATTCAGCCGTGACTATGCGCCTTTTAAAGTGTATAGACGTGCTTGTGGACGGCAGGTTTGAGGAGGAGTTGAAGAACCCGCAGCTCATGTTCCGCGGCTCGTCTAACCAGCGGCTTATACTCGTGCAACAGTCGCTTGCGCGGGGCGAGGTCGTTCAGATGGTCGCCGAAACTCACGAACTGTACCTGCGCAAAATCGTTCTCTCCGACATTGCCGCAATATCTGCAATCTTAGACGGAAATTTGGCGTTCAAGGGCGCGGGGTTCGACTTTTCGCCGCAGGGGGTCAGCCGCATTGCCGCGGCGGGCGGCGCAGAGGGTATGTTGTTTGCCGCAGAGCGCAAGTCAGACGGCAAAACTGTTGCCGCCGCGTTTTTAATTCCCCGCAAAGAAAGGGTGTTTGCTGTGGGCTGCGCCGTGGGTGAAGATTTCCGCGGGCAGGGCTACGGCTACGGGGCTGCCTCGGCGCTGCTTCGCTATGCTTTCACAGAACTCTCCGCCGAAAAGGCAGTTTCCGCAGTCCGCTGCGGCGACGATATTGCGGCAAAATTTTTAAATAGCCTCGGCATGAAGCCTGACGGCATTTACAGGTTGCCCACGGAAGATGGCGGATATGTGTTGAACACATATATAAAGACAAAATAATTTCCGCGTAAATTGTGGCGCGTTTAAAAAAAATGTGCTATAATAATTTCAACTATAATTTTTTACAAGGAGAAAAATATGAAAGTAGGAATAAAAAAACTCAATTCAAAGGCAAAGCTGCCCTCCTACGGCAGCGAATATGCGGCGGGCGCAGACCTCTACGCCTGTTTAGATATTCCAATTACCGTTGCGCCCGGGCGCACCAAGCCTATCCCCACGGGCATAGCGCTTGAATTGCCCGAGGGATATGCGGGATTTATCTATGCCCGCAGCGGTCTTGCAACAAAGCAGGGGCTTGCCCCCGCAAACAAGGTGGGCGTTATAGACAGCGACTACCGCGGCGAAGTTATTGTGGCATTGTACAACCATTCGTCGGAAGCATGTACCGTGAACGGCGGCGACCGCATTGCCCAGCTTGTAATTGCGCCCTGCATTACCGCCCGTTTTGAAGAGCGCAAAACGCTCTCGTCCACCGCGCGCGGCGCGGGCGGCTTCGGCTCTACGGGCAAGTAATCGGCTTTGGGCGCGGCGTTTCTGTATTTTTTACGGCGCGCAAGCCGTTAACGCATAAAGAACGGCGCGCAAGCCGTAAAGGCGCAAAAAAACAAAAAAATCAATAAATTTTGCCATTTTCTTGTTAGTCTGGCAAAAAATGTGTTATAAATAATGTGTAAACCAAATTTAAAGGAGATTTTTTTATTATGAAGATGGAAGATTTCAGGTTAGACGGCAAAGTTGCCATGATAACCGGCGGCACATACGGCATCGGCTATGCCATAGCCAAGGGGCTTGCGGCTGCGGGCGCGACCATAACTTTCTGCGATATTAAGCAGGAGCTTGTGGATAAGGGCGTCGCCGCATACAAAAAGGACGGCATAAAGGCGTACGGCTATGTATGCAACGTGTGCGACGAAGAGGCAGTGCAGGCAATGGTTGCCAAGATTGAAAAGGAAGTGGGCGTTATAGATATACTCGTAAATAACGCGGGCATTATAAAGAGGATACCCATGACCGAGATGACCGCCGAAGAGTTCAGGCAGGTTATCGACGTAGACCTCAACGCTCCCTTCATCTGCGCAAAGGCGGTTATACCTGCTATGATAAAGAAGGGGCACGGCAAGATTATAAATATCTGCTCTATGATGAGCGAACTCGGCCGCGAAACGGTATCGGCATACGCCGCAGCCAAGGGCGGACTTAAAATGCTTACCCGCAACATATGCGCAGAATACGGCGCATACAACATTCAGTGCAACGCCATAGGTCCCGGCTATATCGCCACTCCCCAAACGG
>CAZXIB010000172.1:0-2527 GCA_964639815.1 uncultured Thomasclavelia sp.
TTGTATCATCTTGAAGCATATGCAATTGTTAAGCACTTCGTCGTCTTTGAAACTTGTTAAGTCTATATCTTGCGTATGCCCGATGATAAACCCAATGTCTTTGACTATTTTGTCGAGGTAGTAAGCAGGACTCTTTGTGTTATCCATATATCCTAATTCCTTCTTTTAAGACTTCGCTTATTAAGTTTTGATTGTTTAGAAGTTGTTTGATGTCTAGTAGGTCTACTCTTTTGTGTAGACTTTCTCTAAGTTCCTCTATTAGGCCAAAGAAGTCTAGACCAGTCACACTGCAGTCAATGACGAGGTCGATATCGCTGTCATCTCTGGCCATACCTTTAGCATATGACCCAAACAACGTACAAGACTTTACATCATACTTGTCTAATACTTCAGTGACTATAGTCTTTATCTCATCAATAGACAAGATGCCATGGTCTTCATCGACCTTAGTCAAGTCTCTAAAGTACTCACAATAACTTTTATACTGGTATTGGTTTACAGTGTCAGGTTTATTCTCATATTTATTGTAGGTTTTGCGAGAAACAGAGAATAGCTTAGAAGCTTCCTCTTGTGTCAAGCCACTTTTCTTTCTTAAGGTCTTTAAATCTTCCATGGATTCATTGTAACAAAAATTCTCAAAGGTGTTAATGGATGAGTAATAATTACTCATTGTTGTGATATGGATGTAACCCATATGCTTTAGTTCTAATCTTTTAGACAGCCTATAGGGACAATATATATGCCATCATGTCTCTTATAAGCATAGTCACCAACACCAATAAGAACCATGAGGAATGAAGGTTCTTTCATCTTGGTCGTGTCTATTTTGTCTTTTAGCTTCTTTAGGTTCTTAGTTGCTTCTTCTATTGCACTATCACCACCAAGCTTTATCTCTACTAAGCCATAAGAGCCATTTCTTAGATGTATAACCGCATCACATTCTAGACCTGTCTTATCACGGTAGTGATAGACTTTGCCATCTAAGGCATCAGCAAACACTCTTAAGTCTCTAACACACATCGCCTCAAACAACACCCCAAACGTCTCTAGGTCATTGATTAAATCCTGAGGGCCTAGACCAAGCGAAGCTACGGCAATAGAGGGGTCTATAAAGTAGCGTGTATTAGAGGTTCTTATAGCTGTTTTAGAGCGTAAATTAGGATTCCAAGCCTCCATTTCTTCGATGACAAATATTTTTTGTAGTGCGCTTATGTATGAATACAGGGTATCAGTATCAAAACCATTAGCGTTACCTACTATGTCTTCTCTGATGGTTGTGATTGTGGCCTGAGTGCCTTGCATTCTCGCATAAGAGCGCATAAGTCTTTTAGCTCTTTCAGGATTTCTATTTATACCATCTACTCTACTAATATCTGACCTGATAACAGCTTCGTAGTAGTCGTAAGCCTCATCTAATGCTATCTGACCTTCTAAGTCCGTAGCTTTAGGCCAACCACCACGACACACAAGGAAAGCAAGTTTATCAATGTCTAATGTATTAGTGCCATCTATTGATTCTGGTGCTTCAAATAAAGCTTTAAGACTTACTTCACCACTTGATTCTAAAGACTCATAAAGACTCATAGGACGCATAGTAAGCCATGTGAAGCGTCCAGTACCAGTATGGTGCATATGCTCATAAGATGCTGGGACAGCAGAACCTGTAAGTATAAACTGACCCGTATTATCTCTATGGTCTACTTCAAACCTTATGGCATCCCAAAGCTTGGGAGCTATTTGCCACTCATCTATTAGACGTGGTGTCGCTCCTTGTAGTAAACGAGAAGGGTTTATATCGGCAAGAGTAAGGTTTTGTCTTTCTCTTTGGGGGTCACTCATATAGAGAACACTATTAGCCATTTGTTCAGCTGTAGTAGTCTTACCACACCACTTAGGCCCCTCTATTAAGACGGCGCCTTTACCCAAAAGCCTTCTCTCTAGCAAAGCATCGACGATACGTTTCTTATATCTCTTAGCATCCATCACTCAAAGTATATAGTCCATTCGGCAATTTGGCAACTTTCTATTCGGCAACTTGGCCAAGTTTTGTTCGGTAAGTTGGCACTATTGTGTTTGTAATAAATCTTTTGTAAAATATGTTTTGTAAAAAGAATTTACAAAAGGAGTATATATGTTTGTAGGAAGAGAGAGTGAACTAAAGGTTTTAAGAGATGTCATAGAAGCCAAAGGCAATCAAAACATCCTCATCTATGGTAGAAGAAGAGTTGGTAAGACAGAGCTTATTAGTGAGGCTATAAAGGACTATAAAGCTATTTACTTTGAAGCTTCTGAAGACATTAGCTTTAATGACGTCGAAAGACTATCAGACGTTATAGGAGAGTACTTTGATATACCTTTGTCTTTTAAGAATATTAGAGAAGCTTTGACCTTTGTCTTTAAGAAAGCCTGTGAAGAAGACCTAGTCTTTGTGATAGATGAGTATTCATACCTTAGAAACACTATTAAAGGTTTAGACAGTATCATCCAAAACATCATTGATGAGTATCACAAGACTTCTAGTCTGAAG